>NZ_JAJCXD010000004.1:0-11277 GCF_021056305.1 Actinokineospora sp. PR83 | reverse complement strand
GGCGATCAGCTCTCGATGAGCAGCGCAGCCACCCACTCACGGCCACGTACGACGAATGCCTCCGGCACCCACCGCGTAGGCGGCCGGCCCACCGAGCGCCACGGTTCGGCCAGGCCGCCCGCAACCCCCCGTCCCAGTCCTCGGTCGAGGAAGAACTCAAGCGATGGCGCTGGAGGCGCGGCACAAGGTTTCGACTTGCCGGGGTGTCAGGTCGTACTCGTACCCAACGGATTCGAAGGATTCGCCCGCCTGCCGGAGTTCGACCACCGACCCGGCGGGGACCTTGTGTCCCAGTCGATGAACCGCAGGCAGTCGTCCCGGTGGACGAAGGGAAGTGACGGCCATCCCCGGCGTGGAACTACTGTGGATCACTCGTTTCGGGGGTCGGTCGGGGCTTGATCAGCAGGGCCAGGGCGGCGCCCGCGGCGCAGACCACCGCCGTGATCAGGAAGATCTCCGTGTACTGGGTGAGCAGGGCCGAGTGCAGTGCCGCCTGGTAGTCGGCGATCTCCTTGGCCGCGACCGCCGGGTCCTTGCCGAAGGGCAGGGGGACGTTCAGGTTCGCCGTCAGGGAGTGGAAGCGGTGCAGGCCCCACGCGGAGAGGGCGGCCACACCGACCAGCATGCCGGTCATCCGGGCGACGACCACGGCGGCGGCGGCCACGCCGTGGCGTTCGGTCGGGACCGCGCGCAGGACGGCCGCCGAGAGCGGGGCGATGACCAGGCCCAGGCCGAGGCCCGCGACGACCAGGTCGGTGTCCACGTGGGACAGGCCGGGGAACCAGCCCGCGGCCAGGGGGTCGGCGGGCCAGGAGGACATCAGCAGGTAGCCGACCGCCGCGACGGCCATGCCGACCACCGACACCGGGCGGTCGCCGACGCGGCCCGCCAGCCAGCCGCCCGCGACCGCGCCGATCGGGAGGGCGACCAGGAAGCGCAGGAGCAGGAACACCCCGCCCTGGTCGTCGCGGCCCAGGAGGGTCTGGGCGAACAGGTCGACGTCGACCAGGGTGACCATCAGGGCCGCGCCCGCGGCGACCGAGACGCCCAGGGCGGACAGGAAGGGGCGCATCGCCACGCCCGCCGGGTCGATCAGGCGGGTGCGGGCGCGGCGCTCCCACAGCAGGAACAGCACCAGGGCCACCGCCGCCCCGAGCAGCGTCGGCAGACCCCACGACGGCAGGACCGCCGTGCGCGGGTCGGGGTTGTAGAGGCCGACCACGGCCAGGCCCAGCGTCACCGCCAGCAGCACACCGCCGACCACGTCGACCCGGACCCGCTCGGCGGTGGCGGCCCGCTTCGGCACGGTCAGCTGCACCGCCACCATCGCCAGCACGGCCAGCGGCACGTTCACCCAGAACACGCCGCGCCACCCGGTGATGCCGAACGCGTCGGACCACAGCGGCAGGGCCGCCACGGCCACCCCGTAGAGGGGGCCGAGCACGCTGCCCAGCTCCTGCGCCCCGCCGACGGCACCGAGCACGGTCGACCGGTCGCGCTCGCTCCACAGGTCCGCCGCGAGCGCCATGGTGACCGGCAGCAGCGCACCGCTCGCCACGCCCTGCACCACCCGCCCGGCGACCAGCGTCGTCAGGTCGCCGGACAGGGCCGTGATGACCGACCCGGCGGTGAAGCCGAGCAGGCACGCCTGCAGCAGCGGGCGGCGCCCGAACCGGTCGGAGGCCTGACCCAGCAGCGGCATCGCGGCGATGTAGCCGAGCAGGTACCCGGTGACGATCGGGGTGACCTGCTCCAACCGGTTGATCGGGATCCGCAGGTCGGTGATGATCTGCCGCAGCACGCTGACCACCACGTAGGTGTCCAGCGCGCCGAGCAGCACCGCGAGGCCGCCCGCGCCGATGGCGATCGAGCGGCCCCGCAGGCGGGGCGCGGCGGCGGTGGCGGTCACGTCAGTTCGGCGGGGTGATCGTGACCGGCTTGCCGATCTCCGACAGCGACAGGTCCACGGTGGCCTTCTGGTCGCCCTGCGGCACCTCCACCGTCGCCTTGACCGGGTCGCGGGTGTCGTTGTCGCGCACCCAGATCGACAGGTCGACGTCGCTGCTCACCCCGGGCACCACCCGGGAGACGACGTCCTTGGCGACCCGGCCGTTGACCTTGAACGCGTCGACCCCGTCGACGGTCTCGCGCTTCTCGGTCTTCGGGTCCTGGATGTTGCCCAGCACGTTCGCCACGCCCCGGTCCGGGTCCAGGATCGCCGACGGGTCGTAGATGTTGGTGACCAGCGAGGCGTCGAGCTTCTGGTAGCCGCCCGTGGGCCCCTGCAGGTACAGGTCGTCGGGGGTCAGCACGAACTTGCCCTCGATGAGCTGGCCCAGGATGGTCAACTTGACCGTGCCCTGCGCCCCGCCGCCGCCGAGGCGGGTGATGTCGCCGTCGGCGTTCTGCACCGGGATGGCGTTGACCGTCCCGTTGACCTTCAGCGAGAAGTGGGCGGACTCGATCTTCCTCGTCGCCTCGGTGGCGGACTTCAACAGCGCTGCCCCGTCGGGCAGGGTGCTCGTCTGCCCACCGGGCGTCGAGCCCCCGTTCGACGTGCAGCCGGACACGAGCACCCCGACGACCGCGAGTGCTCCCAGGAACCTTCGGCGCGTGACCATGGGAGGGATCGTAGGGGGGATCGGCTGAGGGCGGGGAAAACTGTCCACAGGCGGTCCCGACCTGCGGAAAAGTGCTCAACCGGTGAGTGGGTGGCTCTCAGGGGGCGCGGAAAGTCCTGCGGTAGGCCAGCGGTGGCACACCGATCGTGGCGCGCAGGTGCTGCCGCAGCGACGCCGCACTGCCCAGACCGGACTCCGCGGCCACCCGGTCGATCGGGAAGTCCGTGGTCTCCAGCAGGTGGCGGGCGTGCCGCAGGCGCTGCTGGACCAGCCACGCCCCCGGGGACAGACCGGTCTCCGCGCGGAAGTGACGGGAGAACGTGCGCACGCTCATCGACGCGCGCGCCGCGAGGGTCGCCAGCTCCAGCGGCTCGTGCAGGCGGGTGAGCGCCCACTCGCGGGTCGCGGCGGTGCCACCGGTGTCGGCCGGGGGCAGCGGGCGGTCGATGAACTGCGACTGCCCGCCGTCGCGGTGCGGGGGGACGACGCAGTGCCGGGCCGCGCGGTTGGCCGCGGCGCTGCCGTGGTCGGTGCGCACCACGTGCAGGCACAGGTCCACGCCCGCGCCGAGGCCCGCGGAGGTCAGCACGTCGCCCTCGTCGACGAACAGCACGTCCGGGTCGAGGTCCACGCGCGGGTAGAGGGCGCGGAACTGCTCGGCGTACCGCCAGTGGGTGGTGGCGCGGCGGCCGTCGAGCAGGCCCGCGGCGGCCAGCACGAACGCGCCGGTGCAGATCGACATGACCCGCGTGCCCGGCCTGATCAGGGCGAGCGCGTCGGCCAGCGGCCCGTCGAGGACCCCGCGGTGGCGCGGACCCGGGGCCATCGTGCCGGGCACCACCACGGTGTCGGCGGTGGCCAGCGCCTCCGGGCCGTGGTCGAGCAGCGCCCGGTAGCCGGTGTTCATCCGCACCGGTCCACCGTCGACGCCGCACACCACCACGTCGTAGAGCGGCTCCCGGTCCGGGCCGGTCGCCGAGCGCATGATCTGCGGCGGGATGGCCAGGTCGTAGCCCACGGCCTCGTCGACCGCCAGGACGGCCACCCGGTGCGTCATGGCCGGATCCTTCCACATGTTGGCGCTCAGGCCACTTCCGGCGGACCACCGCGACCCGCACCCTGTTCTGCGTGACCCGACTCGACGACGCCCCCGTCCGCCGCCGCCCGCACCGGGCCTGGTCCGTGGCCGCGGTGGCCTTCGTGGCGCTGGTCGGCGCCGCGGGCTTCCGTGCCGCCCCGAGCGTGCTCATCACCCCGCTGCACGACGAGTTCGGCTGGTCGACCGGCACCATCTCCGCAGCGGTGTCGATCAACCTGGTGCTCTACGGCGTCATCTCGCCGTTCGCCGCGGCGCTGATGGAGAAGCTCGGCATGCGCCGGGTGGTCACCGGGGCCCTGCTGCTGGTCGCCGCGGGCAGCGGGCTCACGGTGTTCATGACCGCGAGCTGGCAACTGCTGCTGCTGTGGGGCGTGTGCGTCGGCGTCGGCACCGGGTCGATGGCGCTGACGTTCGTCGCCACCGTCACCTCCCGCTGGTTCGTCAAGCACCAGGGCCTGGTCAGCGGTGTGCTCACCGCGGCGGGCGCGGCGGGCCAGCTCGTCTTCCTGCCGGTCGTGGCCCTGCTCGCGAGCGACCACGGCTGGCGGCCCGCGTCGCTGGCGGTGTCGTTCGCCGCGCTGGCCGTCGTGCCGCTGGTCCTGCTCGCCCTGCGCGACCACCCCCGCGACGTCGGCACCACCGCCTACGGCGCCGACCCCTCAGCCCCTCCCACGACCCCGGCCGCCAACCCCGGCCACGCCGCCACCCGCGCGCTCCGAGTCCTGCGCACGGCGGTGCGGAACCGGACGTTCTGGCTGCTCGCGGGCGGGTTCGCCATCTGCGGCGCCTCCACCAACGGCCTCATCGGCACCCACTTCGTGCCCGCCGCGCACGACCACGGGATGCCCGCCACCACCGCCGCCTCCCTGCTGGCCCTGGTCGGCCTGTTCGACATCGCGGGCACCATCGCCTCCGGCTGGCTCACCGACAAGGTCGACCCCCGGTGGCTGCTCGGCGCCTACTACAGCCTGCGCGGCGCGTCCCTGCTCGTGCTGCCGCACCTGTTCGCCGCCACCACCGAACCGCCCATGTGGGCGTTCATCGTCTTCTACGGCCTGGACTGGGTGGCCACGGTCCCGCCCACGGTCGCCCTGTGCCGCCGGGTGTTCGGCGCCGACGGCCCGGTCGTCTTCGGCTGGGTCTTCGCCTCCCACCAGGTGGGCGCCGCCCTGGCCGCCACCGGCGCGGGCCTGATCCGCGACCACCACGGCGGCTACGACCCGGCCTGGTACATCGCGGGCGGCCTGTGCGCGCTCGCCGCCGCCATGTCCCTGCGGATCACGTCACAGCGACAACCCGCAGGGGCGCCGGGGCCCTCCTAACATCTACGCTGCGCCCATGGATCGCCAGCAGGAATTCGTCCTCCGCACCCTCGAGGAACGCGACATCCGGTTCGTCCGCCTGTGGTTCACCGACGTGCTGGGCTTCCTCAAGTCGGTGGCGGTCGCGCCCGCCGAACTCGAGGGCGCGTTCGCCGAGGGCATCGGCTTCGACGGCTCGGCGATCGAGGGCTTCTCCCGCGTGTACGAGTCGGACATGATCGCCAAGCCCGACCCGGCCACCTTCCAGGTCCTGCCCTGGGAGACCCCGGAGGGGGAGCCCTACTCCGCCCGCATGTTCTGCGACATCGCCATGCCCGACGGCTCCCCCTCCTGGGCCGACCCCCGGCACGTCCTGCGCCGCACCCTGTCGCGGGCCAGCGAGGCCGGTTTCACCTGCTACGTCCACCCGGAGATCGAGTTCTTCCTGCTCAAGAACCTCCCGGCCGACGGCAGCGAACCGGAACCGGCCGACAACGGCGGCTACTTCGACCAGGCCTCGCACGCCAGCGCCACCCACTTCCGCCGCCACGCCATCGAAACCCTGGAGGCGATGGGCATCTCGGTGGAGTTCAGCCACCACGAGAACGCCCCCGGCCAGCAGGAGATCGACCTGCGCTACGCCGACGCGCTGACCATGGCCGACAACGTCATGACGTTCCGGTACGTGGTCAAGGAGGTCGCCCTCACCCAGGGCGTGCACGCGTCGTTCATGCCCAAGCCGTTCTCCGACCAGCCGGGCTCGGGGATGCACACCCACGTCAGCCTGTTCGAGGGCGACCAGAACGCGTTCTACAACAACGAGGACCCGTACGAGCTGTCGGACACCGGCAAGGCATTCATCGCGGGCCTGCTGCGGCACGCGCGGGAGATCTCGGCCATCACCAACCAGTGGGTGAACTCCTACAAGCGGCTGATCGTCGGCGGCGAAGCCCCCACGGCCGTGTGCTGGGGCCACGCGAACCGCTCCGCGCTGGTCCGCGTCCCGAACTACTCGCCGACCAAGTCCTCGTCGCGGCGGGTGGAGATCCGCTCCCTGGACTCGGCCTGCAACCCGTACCTGGCCTACTCGGTGATACTGGCCGCGGGCCTCAAGGGCGTCTCCGAGGGCTACACCCTCCCACCCGCCGCCGAGGACGACGTGTGGTCGCTGTCGGACGCGGAACGCCGCGCCGCCGGGTACGCGAACCTGCCGCAGAACCTGGGCGAGGCGCTCAACGAGATGGAGAACTCGGAGCTGCTGGCGGAAACGCTGGGGGAGCACGTGTTCGACTACTTCCTGCGGAACAAGCGCACCGAGTGGGACGCCTACCGGCGCAGCGTCACCCCCTACGAGCTGCGGACCCTGCTGCCCGTGCTCTGAGGCCCGCTGGAGGTGGCGCACCCAGAGGCCGCTTCCCTCGTACGTGCCCCGGTCGCGCTCCCGGTCGACCTCGGCCGGTCGAGCGCGCCGGGGACCGGGTACCGACCGCGCTCGCGCAGCCCGGTGAGGACCGTGCCCGCCAGGCCCGCCCCGGTGCGGTCCGGCCGGACCGTGGCCGAGACGATGTACGGGGTGCCCGGCTCGACACCCGCCGCGTGTTCGCGGACCGAGGCGGTGAGCGCGCCGTCGCAGCCCTCGGGCAGCGCGGTCCGGTCGCCGCCCCACTGCAGGACGACCGCCAGCACCTCGCCGTCCTGATTCCGAACCGGCCGCCACGAGCCACCCGGCCCGGCGAACTGCCCCGCAGCCACACGACCCGTCCACAGCCCGACCCGCCCGCTTGACATCCGGCGCGCGCCGCGGCAGGCGACCAAACCATCCCAAGCCCCCACCCTCCCGGGGGATTCGGGTCCGTGGGGCCATTCTACCGGCGGGGGTGGCGGGGGAGGGGTGGTGTTGATCTTCCTGTGGACAGGTCGTCGCGGGGGTCCACAGGTTTCCCGTTGCCCTTGACAGAGAGGAGCGATGCGCCACACAGGGCAGGAGGATCAGGACCGATGTGGCGTCCACCGGGGGAAACGCCGAGTGGGGGCCGCCGGTGGTGCTGCGCAGAGTTCCGGCGGACCACCCACACGAGTTCCCACCATCGCGCCCGGGTGGGGGAAGCCGTTAGGTTGGCCGGGTGGCAGACGTTGTCGGGACCCGGTCGTTGAGCGCCTGCACGGTCGTCGACTGCGCGCGGTTGGGCGCGGCTCGGGTGGCCGCCCGGACGTTCCGGGAGCAGCACCCCGGGGCGCGCTTCGTCATCCTCCTGGTCGACGGCACCGCCCCGGACACCCTCACCCCCGCCGAGCTGGGCATCGGCGACGCGGAACTGGCCGCGCTGGCCACCGGGCACACCGCCGCGGAAGCGTGCGCCGCCCTGCGGCCCCGGCTGCTCGAATGGCTGCTCGACGGCGAGGACGCGGTGCTGCACCTCGCACCGCAGGTCCGCGTGCACGCCCCCCTCACCCACGTCACCGACGCGCTCACCGACGCCGCCGTCGTCCTGGTGCCCAAGGCGCTGCGACCGCTGCCCGCCGACGGGCTGCAACCCGGGGCGGACGACCTGCTGGCCGCCGGGGTCTACGACGAGGGGTTCATCGCCGTCACCCACGGCGCCGAGCACTTCCTGCACGCCTGGGCCGAGGTCAGCCTGGCCACCCCGGCCCGCGCCGGGGTGTTCCTCGACGGGGCACCCGCACTGGTCGACCACCGGGTCCTGCGCGACCCCGGCCTCAACCTCTCCCGCTGGAACGCCGCCCAACGCCCCCTCGGCCGCGACGCCGACGGCAACCTGACCGCGGGCGGCCTGCCGCTGCGGACCGTCGACTTCACCGGGTTCGACCCGCGCAAACCCTGGCTCCTGACCGCCGAGCACGGCGACCACCCGCGCGTCCTGCTCTCCGAACACCCCCTCCTCAACCAGCTCTGCGCCGACTACTCCGAAGAAGCGGGCGAAGACCCGCCCACACCCGCGGTCGCGTTCGGCAGCCTCCCCGACGGCACCGCCCTCCCGCCCTCGCTGCGCGACGCGTACCGCGCCCAGAAACCGCCCGCCGCCGGAGCCGACCCCGCCGGGTTCCTGCGCTGGGCCTGCGAGGCGCCACCGAACCAACCCGACGCCACGCGGTGGGCGCTCTGCCTCTGGGAAGACGACCCCGACCTGCGCGAACGTTTCCCCGAACCGTTCGGCGCGGACGCGGGCGCCTACCGCGACTGGTGCGCCGCCGACGCCGTGAGCACCGGGCGGATACACCCGCGCGCCGTGCCGGGACAGGCCCCCGACGTCACCCTGATCGACCAGATCGGCGTGTCCGTCCTCGGCACCGGCCCCCTCGCCGACCGCCTCCGGCTGGCCGCCGACGCCTCCGGGCTGCCCATCTCCGACGAACCGGTCTACCCCGTGGTGCTCGCCTGCGCCGGGGCCACCGCCATACCCCGGCAGCGGCACGTCATCGCGGTCCGCGACGAGTACGGACCGGTGCCCGCCCGCGCCGACGAGCGCTGGCTGGTCTGGCCCGCCGCCGCCACCGCCCCCGACGGGGTGGCCACCCACACCGTGCCGCTGCCCGTCCCCGACCGGGGCGCCCGCGACGAACCCGCCCGCGACGAGGCCAGGCACGACCTCGGCCTCGGCACCGGACCCGCCTTCGTCGGCCTCGCCGACCAGGCCGACGACCTGCTCGCCGCCTTCCGCGCCGCCTTCCCCACCCGCGACGACGTGCGGCTGCTCCTGCTCGTCCCCGACGCGCTGGCCCGCACCGAGGCGGCCGAACGGCTGCGGCTGTTCGCCGCCCGCGAACCCAGGGTCCGCCTGATCACCAGGGAAAGCGCTTTCGCCACCGCCGTCGACGCCGCCACCTGGGCCGTCTCGGTCCACCAACCCGGCGACCCGCACGGCGCCCGGGTCAACCGGTGGCTCACCGACCTGTCCCTGCGCGGCGTCCCCCTGATCACCGTCGCGGGCGGGACCGGCGCCGAACTGCTCGGCGCCGACGGGTGCGTGGTGCTGCCCGTGGACGAGTTCGCCGCCGACACCATGATCGCCGGGGCCGTGCGCGACCTCGCCGACGACCACGCCACCGCCGACAAGGTCGGCTCCGCCGCCCGCACCCACCTCACCGAGGCACTCGCCCCCGCCGCGACCGGCGCGGCCGTGCGCAGGCGGGTCGAACTGGCCTACCGCAGGTGGCGGGCGGGCCGGGCACTGGCCACCGCCACCGAGGACGACCCGCTGCGCGCGCTGCGGGCCGCCCGGCACGCCCTCCTGCGCAGGCCGGACGCCGACGTCGGCTACAAGATCCCGATGGCCCCGCAGATGCGCCGGGCCGTGCTGCGGGTCCTGTCCCACTACGACAACCACCTCACCTCGGTGATGGGCTCGCTCATCGACGGCATCGAGCGGACCGCCGTCGAGCTGTACGAGCGGCAGGAACGGCTCGCCGCCCCGGGGGCGGGCACCGACGTCGACCTGCTGCGGGCCGACCTGGACCTGGTCGTCGAGCGCACCACCGCGATGGGCAGGCAGGTCACCACCGCCAACGAGGAGATCGCCCGACTGCGCGGCGACGTCACCGGCGGCGCCCGGGCGCTGGGTGAGCTGTCGTCGCGGGTCCGCGAGGCCGGGCAGCGCGCGGAGGTCTCCCCGGCCTCCGGGGACGAGGTGCGCAGGCTGACCGAGGCGCTGGCGGCGAGCACCGCGCGGATGGACGCGCTCGAAGCCCGGCTCGCCGAACGCGAAACCGCCCAGGAGAGCAAGCTCGCCATGGGGGCCTGGTCCGCCGACCAGGCCCTGCGGGCGACCGACGCCCTGCGCAGAGTCGTTGTGCGACAACAGGAACGCGCCAACCCGACCGACACCGCCAGTTCGCTCGTGCTGTGCGACGCCGGGCTGCTGCGACTGCCCGCGCGCGACAGCGTCATGTCGGCGGTGCTGTCGAGCAACGGGGTGTGGGAACCCGAGGTCGCCGAACTGGTCGACTCGCTGATCGAACCGGAGAGCGTGTTCCTCGACGTCGGCGCGTACGTCGGCTACCACGCCATCCGGGTGCTGAGCAGGCTCGGCACCAGCGGCACCGTTGTCGTCGTCGAACCCGACCCGGACGCACTGGAACTGTTGCGGCACAACGTGTCCGAGAACGTCGCCGAGTCGGTGGCCGAGCGGTTGGGCGTGCTCGCCGCCGCCGGGTGGGACAGCCCCACGCCCCTGGTCGGGGTGCCCTCGGCGGGGGGCGGGTACGCCGTGTCGCCCCGAGACCCGAAAACAGTGACCACGGACACACCGGGTGGAGTTGCGGTTGCCGGGGTCCGTCTGGACCGCGAACTCGACGCGCTGGAGGCCGCCCGGGGGCAGCGGTTGTCGGTCGTCAAGGTGGACGTCCCCGGCCGCGGGCACCGGGCCCTCGGGGGTCTGGTGCGCCGGTTGCGCAAGGACCGACCGCACGTGATCTTCGGGATCGACGGGGCTCTGACCAGCGCTTTCGGTGACGACCCCGCCGTCGTGCTGCGGGAGTTCCGGACGTGGGGCTACGAGCTGGTGCGCCTGGGCGAGACCACCGCCGTGGGGGTGGAGGAGGTGCTCGACGAGGTGCTCTCCGGGCAGGTGCGCACAGTGTGGCTCCGACCGGCCGCAAGCCGCTGACCAGCCGATTTGACTTTGAATTTCTACCTGCGTAACTTTCTCCATGTCGCACGGAGCGCCGGACAGGGAAGGCCACAGGGCCTGACCCGGACGGAGCCGGAAGACACCACCTGCTAGTCTGCTCCGGCAGGCCGACAGGGCCGGGACTTCCACCGGGTCGAGCGGATTTGACATCGCGAAACGGACCGGGTAACGTTCTGCGGCGTTGCGAGACACCGAAACCCACCGGGTAAGGACCAAGCGGTCCTCCACGGCCGGGCGCGGATCGAGCAAAACCTAACTTGCAATACCAGCCTCGGATGAGGCCGCGCCTGATCAGGGTCGGTTGAGTCGGATGTGCGTGTGTTGTTTGAGAACTCAACAGTGTGCCGATTTAAGCCAGTAGAGCTTAATATCATGAAACCCTGTCAGGGGTTTCCTTTGAGATGAATTGATGCCAGTTTGGTGTCTTTTTGTCAGGCAAGAACACTCATTCATTATTGGAGAGTTTGATCCTGGCTCAGGACGAACGCTGGCGGCGTGCTTAACACATGCAAGTCGAGCGGTAAGGCCCTTCGGGGTACACGAGCGGCGAACGGGTGAGTAACACGTGGGTAATCTGCCCCGTACTCTGGGATAAGCCTTGGAAACGA
>NZ_JAJCXD010000049.1:0-125058 GCF_021056305.1 Actinokineospora sp. PR83 | reverse complement strand
TCGCTGTAGGGGCCCCGCCCAAGCGAATCCACCCACCCGGGCACCAGCGACAAACGACCGGCAACCAGCAGCCACGACCCAACTCCGACCACAGCACACCGGACCCGACGAGCAAGCATCGAACCCCGCAGCACCCACCTCGCGCACACGAGCCTCGCGCGCGACACGGCCCACCCGTCCCAAGGGGGAGCCCCCAAGTCCATTTTACCAGCTCAGGAGCTCCGAAGCCGCGAAGTGGATCTTCCTGTGGACAACTCCGGGGAGGTGTCCACAAGGCGTCACTCGGGCTTGCGGGCTTCCAGTTCGGCTGCTTCCTCCAGGGTGGGGGCGGTGCCGCCCAGGTGGGCCGGGAGCCACCACGCGCCCGGTTCCTGGTCCGGGTAGTCCTTCTGCACCCGTTCGACCAGGGCCGTCATCTTGACCCGGAGGTCGGCCGTGACCGCGTCCAGGTCGGCGTCCGGGGCGACCTGGATGGGGGCGCCGGTGAGGATGGAGATGGGCACGTGGCGCTGGCCCATGTCGCGGGGGCGGCCCTTGGTCCAGAGGCGCTGGGTGCCCCACAGCGCCATCGGGATCAGCGGGACGCCCGCCTCGGCGGCCAGGCGGGCGGAGCCGGACTTGAGTTCCTTGACGGTGAACGACCGGCTGATCGTGGCCTCGGGGAACACCCCGACGACCTCGCCCGCCTTCAGCTTGGCCAGGGCCTCCTGGTAGGAGGCCTGGCCCGCGGAGCGGTCGACCGAGATGTGGTGCATCCCACGCATCAGCGGTCCGGCGACGGCGTTGCGGAAGATGGCCTCCTTGGCCATGAAGCGGACCAGGCGCTTGGCCGGTTGGGCTCCGAAACCGCAGAAGATGAAGTCCAGGTAGCTGACGTGGTTGCAGGCGATCACCGCGCCGCCCGTGGCCGGGATGTGCTCGGTGCCCTGGACGTCGATGCGGTAGTCCATCACCCGGAAGAGGGTTTTCGCGGCCAGGATGACCGGGGGGTAGACGAACTCGGCCACTAGCCGCTCACGGACCTGGAGGCCTGTTCGCGGATGGCGATGGGGGCGCCCGCGAGGTCTTCCTCGTTGCACAGCAGCTTCACGTCGTAGTACGGCTTGCCTTCGCCGTCGTCGTAGTCCAGGTGGATGGCGATGACGTCCACCGGTTCGCCGAGCCACTGCTGCGTTCGTCGCAACCAGTCCGCCGCGCGCTCCATGGCGCTGGGGAGGTCGTCATCCCGGAACTCGACGGGGCGGTAGGGCACGCCCTGGACCTGGTCTCCCGCGTGGGCCGGACGGGGCAGGTCGACGGAGACTCCCGCGTCGTCGAGGTCGAGTTCGATGGACTTGGCATTCTCACTGGCGAGCTCGCTCACCGTGAAAGCGTCTCCCAGTGGCGGGAACGCCGCAACCCCCGACCTTCGTGGGACCTCACACGTGCGGTCCCCCGGTGGAGTGTGGTTGACTGTCAGCGGTCGTAACTTTTCTTGAGTACGTGTTAGATCACGCTCGCAAGAGATCGTTGCGGGCGCGCGGTTTTCCTCCAGGTCAAGCCGGAGAAGTCGCCGTCTGAAACCGACCAAGGACTTGGGCACCCGCCCAAGTCCCAGCGGTACCTGTTGAGGAGATAGACGTGGCACAGGGCACAGTCAAGTGGTTCAACTCCGAGAAGGGCTTCGGCTTCATCCAGCCCGACGGCGGCGGCGCGGATGTCTTCGTGCACTACTCGGAGATCCAGGGCAACGGCTTCAAGAGCCTGGACGAGAACCAGCGCGTGGAGTTCGAGATCGGCCAGGGCCAGAAGGGCCCGCAGGCCACCGGCGTCCGCGGCCTCTGATCTGACAGGTCTCACGACCTCGTAGATCATTCGCGAAAGGGCCCGCTCCCCTCGGGGGGCGGGCCCTTTCCGCGTCCCCAGCGCGCCCGTACAGCGCCGGAAGCCCCCTGGAACGGGTTGAGCCGCCCGGAGGGACTCCGGACGGCTCAGCGGCGGCCTGTGGGCGCCAGGGGTGTTCGAGTTCAGGAGGCGCTGGAAGCCGCACCAGCCCCACCAGGCCGGGAACGATGCCGGGCGGGTGGCGGGGGAGGAATCGTCACAGCACGGAGCGGGGGAACTCCGGCTGGGGGTTGAAGCGGATGCCCTCGACGACCTTCTTGAACAGCCGCACGCGCAGCGGCCACGCCACGCGGCCACCGCGCAGGCCCTGGAACAACCGCAGCACGAACTTGCCGAACGCCACCGGGTTCTCCCGGTGCAGCCGGTAGGACGCCTCGTTGCGGGCGCCGTACTCGAACTTCCAGATGTTGGCCGCGGTGACGTCGCCGAAGTTCACGCCCCGGTTGACGCCCATGTCGTGCACGGCGACGCTGGTGAGGACCTGCACGCCGGGGGCGTCCTTGGTGATGCGCAGCGTGTACTCCTGGTCGTCGAACCAGATGAAGTACTCGCGCAGCGGCAGGCCGTGCTTGGTGAGGACCCAGCGCGGGAACAGCACCGAGACGAACGAGCAGTGCGTGACCATGACCGTCTGCTGGCCCTTGGAGATGAGCCTGCCCCAGTCCCAGGTGGTGCCCGGGTTGTTCATCTCGCAGATGCTGCCGTCGATGAACTTGACCAGCGAGCAGGCGTACGGGACCTGGGTGCCCAGGGTGGACTCGGCCTTGGCGTGGCCGTTGACCAGCTCCTCCAGCGCGTGCTCGTCCGGGTAGCAGTCGTCGTCCATGATCCAGACGAAGTCGGCGCCCAGTTCGTAGCCGCGGGCCATGCCGGTGGCGAAGCCGCCCGCGCCGCCGGTGTTCTCGTCCAGGGAGACCACCACCACGCGGTCGTCGCGCGCGGCGTAGTCGGCCACGACCTCGGCGGTGCCGTCGGTGGAGGCGTTGTCCACCACGACCACCCACTGCGGCCGCGCGGACTGGCCGAGCACGTGGTCGAGGACCTTCGGCAGCTTCGCCTTGCGGTTGTAGGTGACGATCACGGCGGCGACGGCGGTGTTCACGAATTCCATCCTCGGTACAGGTCGCGGACCCAGGACCGGGCGTCGGGCAGGGCGGCGAACGCGGCGGACTTGGTCCGCTGCTCGACCAGCCAGCGCTCCCGCTGCTCGGGCGAGTCCATCATGGTGCCGATCCGGGCGGCGGCCGTGCGAATGAACGGGTAGGGGTGGCGCGGGCAGAGCAGGCCGTCGGCGATGAGCGAGGCCTGCGAGCCGACGTCGGTGGAGACCACCGGGATGCCCGCCGCGGACGCCTCGAACGAGGTCAGCGTCAACCCCTCGTTGTCGGAGGAGATGACCAGCACGTCGGCCTCGGCCAGGGTGTCGGAGACGTTGCGGTCCGGACCGCGCAGCTCCAGCGCCTCGGACAGGCCCAGGCGCCCGCGCAGGCCGTGCACCTCGCCGGACAGCTCGCCGTCGCCGTGCATGATGAAGCGGACGGGCCCGGGGGCGGAGTCCTTCAGCTCGGCGGCGAGCTTGAGGAACAGGTACGGGCGCTTCTGCTGGGTGAACCGGCCGACGAAGGCCACGGTGAACGGCTTGTCCGCGGCCACGGCCTTGGCGGGCTGGTCGGCCGCGGCGGTCAGGTTCGCCAGCGTGGCCAGGGCCACCTTCTCGGCCGGGATGTTCTGCTTGCCGATGAGGTAGTCCCGAAGCTGCGGGGAGATGACGTGGTGGCGGTCGATGACGTTGGACACCCGGACCGAGATGTCGACGAAGCCGCCGGTGCGCCACTCCAGGATGTGCAGCGAGTCCACCACCGGGATGTCCGGGCGGATGGCCTTGAGCCAGGGCAGCCGCTCGTAGAGCCAGGTGCAGTGGTGCACGTGCACGCCGCGCACGTCGTAGTTGGCCATGATGCCGTTGAGCAGCATGGACTCGTGGTCCGGCGTCAGCGGGAGGGTCAGCGGGACCACCACGGCGCCGTCGAACTCCGGCCGGGTGATCCACGGGTGGCCCGAGGGGCGGTCGGTGATGATGACCGGGGTCAGGCCCGCGTCCTTGGCAAGCTGCACCGTCTCCACCGCCCAGCGCTCGGCACCGCCGAGTTCGAGCCAGTGGATGCCGAACAGCACCGCCGGGGTGCGGCCCTGGTCGGTGGCGGTGGCGCCGCGGGCGATCCGCACCCCGGCCTTGCGCGGCACGTCGCGCGCGCGGTACCGCTTCTCGACCAGGTCGGTGCGGTACTGGCGCAGCGCGTCGAACTGGACCGGGACGGTGAACCGCACGGCCCGGCGCAGCGCGCCCGCGAGGCCGGGGAGCTGGTGGTAGGCCGAGGCGGTCTGCTCCGAGCCGCCCACGTCGACGACCAGGTCGACCAGGCCGTCGGCGTCGACGGCGGCGACCGTGGTGTGCACCAGGCTGCGGAAGACGACCGAGCCGACGACCTCGCGGTCGTCCTCCCACTCGATCGCCCCGGTCTCGCGGTCGGTCAGCGACGGCAGGCTGCCCTGCGGTCCGCGCAGCACCGTGAACCGGATGGTCTGGCCCGGCCTGGTCAGCGCGTGGAAGTTCGCCGCGCCGACCACGAGGGCCCGCTCGCGCTCGTCGAGCAGGCTCTCACCGCCATTGAGCCCGACGCCGCTCTCGTCGAGGACGTCGAACGTCTGGCTATGCGTGTGGATCTCAGGCTTTTCGGTCACGTCTCTCGAGGGGTCGGTCGGGCGCTCAACTCGGGAGCCTGGGCACGGTGATGCTACCCGCGAGCTTTCACCCACCCGGGGGTGGCGTGACTGTCGATCACCCGGGGGTGGTCCCGCCGGGCAGCACCACGCGGTAGATCCGCGCGCCCGCGTTCGAGAAGACCAGTTCCAGCGACCGGACCGAGGCCAGGTCGTCCATCCCGGGAGCGCGCTTGCTGGTCGGGGTGGCGAAGCCCTCGCCGATGTAGACGTGGGTGATGCGCTGGCGCCGGACGATGTCCTGGATGCGCTCGTCGGTGTCCAGCTCGTCGAAGTGGTCGAACAGCGCGGCCCGGTCCGGGCCGATGACCTTGAAGTCGGCCGCGGGGTCGAGCGCGTGGCCGAACACCGGTCGGACGCCGTCGAGGGCCCACATCCACGGCGAGCCGTCCAGCGGGTCGTTCATCACCAGGTCGCCCGGTGGGACCTCGGCCCGCAGCTCGTCCATGGCGGCGCGCTCCAGCTCGCTGACCGTGGGCCCGTTGCTGTAGGCGGCGTTGATGACCTTGCGGTTGAGGTCGCGGTAGAACCCCTGGGTGAGCACGACCAGCAGCAGCAGGACGACGGCCAGGGCGCCGACGCGCGCGCCGCGCGCGTCGCCTAGCCCGGCGCGGAAGTCCGAGAGCCCGCGCAGGGCGGTGTCGCGGATGACGACCAGCCCGGAGCCGATCAGGACGATCTGGGCGAGCGCGACGAGCCCGGCGAAGCGCCACACGTCGTTCCACCACGGGTCGGTCAGCAGCCGGACGAGGAAGCCCTTGTAGCTGGCCGCGACCACGAACAGCAGGGTGAAGAACGCGCCGCCGAACAGGATCCAGCGCAGCCCGACCAGCTTCTTGATCGAGAACAGGCCGACCAGCATCGGCAGCACCAGCCACCACTGCGGGTAGGGCACGTCGAAGTTCAGGAAGAACACACCGCCGAGGGCGGGCCCGGGGGCGGCGACGGTCGGCCAGGACACCGTGGCGTTGCCCGCCGACCGGGCGGCGGCGATCAACTGCGGCAGCACGTAGACCGCGGCGACGGCGCCGGTGATGGCCAGCGCGCCGAGTTCGCGCAGCGGCACCTTGCGCGCCGCGACCCAGCGGACCAGCAGGAAGCCGATGCCGTAGACGGCGGCGGCGATGGCGGCGCTCGGGTGCAGGGCGGCCAGCCCGACGGTGCCGAGCGCGGTCAGCACCAGCACGCTCAGCGCGCGGCTGCGGACGGCGACGGTGAACAGCGCCAGGAACGACGGGATGACCGTGATGCCCGCGGCGAACGGCCACAGCGGGCCGAAGAACTGGAGCCCGGCGGGGAAGGAGGACACCGCGCAGGAGACCAGCGCCGTCGTCGTGGCCAGCGCGGGCCGCCCGCTGGTCACCCGCACCAGGGCGGCCATCCCGAGCGACAGGGTGGCCGCGAAGGCGCCGCCGCCGATGTTCAGCGTGTCCGGGATGGGCTGGCCGGTGATCTGGACCACGGTGGCCTGGAGCACGTGGTAGGCGTTCGGGTAGTAGAAGTCCGGGTTGTCCGGGGCGTTGATGACCCGCAGCGCGCCCGGTGCCGACTGCCCGGAGTCGGCGATGAAGCGGGTGGCGTTGACGTGGAACATCGCGTCCCAGAACTGGTGGATCCCGGTGAACGCGCCGGTGGCCCGGTAGGTGACCAGCAGGCCGACGCCCGCGGCGACGGCCACCGCCGCGGCCACGGCGACGTGGTGCTGCCAGCGCCACACCGAGGGCATCTCGACCGGTTCCTGGAACCGGCCGTACCAGCGGTGGGCGGCCCAGCGGACGGCCAGGAGCAGGGCCGCCGCGATCACCGTGCCCAGCAGCAGCCCCCACACCGACCAGCGCGGCAGCAGGCCGGGGAAGTAGGGCGAGAAGACGCCGATGACGCCGTAGGTGGCCACCGGGGCGGCACCGAACAGCACCCACCCGCGCAAGCCCGCCGCCAGGCCCACGAGCAGACCCGGGAGGAGCAGGAGCGCCCCCAGGACGCCGATCGAGAGCAGGTGCGTTCCGGTCATCGTTGTCATCCTCCAGAGCCCCGCGCCGCACGCGGTCCGGGGTCGCTCCCGGTTGGTGGCGGGCGGGCTCAGGCTAGTTCGCGCGTGGGCCGCCGGTGCCCGTGGGGCACGGGTCCGGCTCGCCCGGGGGCCGCGCCCTGGCGCACGATAGTGGATCACCGGGACGAGCCAGGCCCGGGACTCGGTGGTCCCGGGCCTGACCCGTGCGCTCAGCCCGGTCGCCCGGGCGGGGTGATCAGTTGCTCGCGGAGACGATCGGGCCGAAGACGCCCGCGAAGTCCCAGAGCATGTGGGAGTAGCCGTAGCGGTTGGACACGGCGATGGTGGTGTCGCTGTCGAACGCCGTGATGGTCAGGTTCGCCGCCGTCTCACCCGGTGCCAGGTTCAGGTTCGACGCGAACGGGATGCCCCGGTTCAGCGGGTACGCGGTCAGGTAGGTCCCCGTGGACGGCTCGGTGCCGGTCAGGTTGAACACCATCGCGGTGAAGCCGCCGAAGACCTCGCTCAGGTCGTAGTACACGTACTCGTCGGGGCCGACGATCCCCAGGCCGGGGTCCGTGCGGCTGTCGACCATCCGGAACGGGTCGCCCGGGTAGAACTCCGCACCGGACTGCGTGTCGTAGTACCCGGCCAGGTCGGCGACCAGGTGCACGGAACCGTTGTGGTTGTACAGGTTGACGTTGCCGTCCTTGCCGATCGGCACCGTCACCAGGTTCGGCGCCACCTGGCCCGGGAGCAGGTTGAGGTTGGACACCTCCGGCTTCGCGCCGCCGCCGGGGTAGGCGGTGACGTAGGTGCCGATCGTCGGGGTGACACCGGTCAGGTTGAGCACCACCGCGTCGGCGGTGGCGGGGACGAAGTCGCGCACGCGCAGCGCGCGGGTGTCGCGCTGGCCGATCGGACCGCCGTTGTTGCGGGTGTCGAGGATGCGCAGCGGGGTCTTGGCGTTGTACAGCGACCCGGAGCCGTACTGGTAGTACCCGGCCAGGTCGGCGATGATGTGGGTGTCACCGAGGAAGTTGAAGAGGTTGACCGCGCCCGCCGAACCCAGCAGCACCGTCACGGCGTTGGACCGGGCCGAGTTCGGGACCAGGTTCACGTTCGACGCGTCCGGCTTGTCGAAGCCCGCCGGGTAGGCCGTGATGTAGGTGCCGGAGTTGCCCGTCACGCCGGTCACGTTCAGCACCACGGAGACCGCGTCGGCGGGGACCGCGTTGCTCAGGTTGAGCGTGACCGTGCCGCCGGGACCGACCGGCACGTGGCCGGGGACGCCGATGGCCTCCCGGGTGTCGAGCACCCGGACCGGGTTGATCGGGGTGAAGGCCGCGCCGTCACCGGCGGCGGCCCGCGCGGCCACGTCGGCCATCTCGGGCGCCTCGGCGGGGTCCGCGTCGGCGGACCGCCCCTGCGCCGTCGGCGGAGTCGGGTCGGCGGAACTGCGCGGTCCCGCGGCTGCCGTGCCGGGCGCGACGAGGGCCACCAGTGCCACCGAGGCGGTGGCCGCCGTCAGGGCGCGGCGGACCGCTGTTGTTGTGATTCGCAAGAAGTACCCCAGTTGTTCACTCGATGAAGACGCGGTGCGGCAGGCTCGTACCTGCTGCGGTCTTCGTATCGAGTGGAGGGGGTCCGGCGCTACGCCTTTTGAGTGAGATTTTCCGCGGCGGGTCGCGGGGGCGGCTCGGCGCCGCCACCCGCGGGGGTCGTCCGGGTCAGTGCGGCGTGGTCGCCACGAGCACGAACTCGTTGTACGGGAACACCTTGCCCGCCGCGCGCGGCAGCGGGAAGGAGATGCGGCGGTCGACGGTGAGGCCGAGCTGCGTCGCGACGTCGGCGAGGCCGTCGAAGTCGGTGAACGCCACGTGCGTGCTGTCGGTGGTGTACCCCTTCTCCTGCGGGCAGATCAGCACGACCTTCGCGCCGGGGGCGAGGTAGGGCAGGTAGCCGCGCAGCACCTCCACCGCCTGCTCCCTGGGCATGTGCTCGACCAGGTGCGCGGCCAGCATGCCGCCGTAGCGGCCCTCGGTCGCGTACTCGGTGTCGAAGAACTCGGCGGTGGTGAACGCGGTCAGGCCGCGGTCGCGGCACACCTGCACCGAGTGCTCGTTGTGGTCGACGCCGACGCCGTGCGGCGCGAGGTGCCCGAGGTTGCGGCCGATGCCGCAGCCGACGTCGAGCACCTCCCGTTCGCCGAACAGGCGCCGCACGTTCCAGCGGTAGGGGGCCTGGACGTCCAGGACCTGCTTCCAGCGGGGACCTTCGAGCCGCGCCAGGCGATCGGTGTACTCCTGGCCGTCAGTCGATTCCGGGGATGCCACCTGCGGAACGGTAGCCGATGCTGAGAAGGGGGTCACACCGCCCCTCGGATCGTTCAGGGGCGGCGACCGGACCCGAAGACGTGCCTGGTGAGCGGGCCGACGCCGGCCCGCTGGCGCAGGGCCTGCGGCAGCATCGTCAGGGCGAAGATCCGCGACGACACGTGCCTGCGGGCCACCCCGGCCGCCCTCGGCCAGCCGTGCTCGGCCATGCGGTCGGCGGTGTCGGTGAAGAACTGGCCCGCCTCGGTGAACCGGGAGCCGTCGGCGGCCGACCACGACGACTCGCTGCTCGCGTGCCTGCGGTAGCAGAAGGCGGTGGTCTCGTCCACGACCAGGCTCTCGCCGCGGCGCACCAGCTCCACCAGCAGCGCCAGGTCCTGGATGACCTTGAGGTGCTCGGGGAAGCCGACCGCCTGGATGGCCTCGGTCTTCCAGCACAGCGACGGGAAGTACAGCCAGTCACCGCGCAGCAGGCTCACCGCGAGGTCCTCACCGCTGAGCAGGAGGCGCCCGCGGACCTTGGGCGCGTAGACCCGGCGCTTGGCCTCGTCGACCAGGGTGCGGATCTCCGCCCCCGAGCCGTCGATGACCCGCACGCCGGGCTGGATGATGCCCGCGCCCGGGTGCTCGGCATGCACGGCGCGGACCAGGCCGACGTAGTTGGGCAGCAGCAGGTCGTCGCAGCCCAGGATGACCACGCGCTCGTGCTCGGCCAGGGCCAGGCACTTGTTGAAGTTGCCGGTGACGCCCAGGTTGACCTCGTTGCGCTGGTAGCGCACCCGGTCGTCGCCGAGGCCCGCGAACCACTCCGGCACGCCGTCGGCGGTGCCGTCGTCGACGACGGTCAGCCGCCAGTGGGGGTCGTCCTGGGCCAGCACGCTGCGCACGGCGGCCTGCATGAGCGCCACGTCGCCGTAGTACGGCATCACGATGTCGATCGTCGGACTGTCGATCGTCGGGCTGTCCGGCCCGGTCACGGTTCGATCCGGTCCTGCCGCTGCTGCTCGACGTCGAGCCGCAGGATGGCCAGGTCCTCGGCGAGCTTGCGCGTCTCGTCCTCCAGCCGCGACAGCTCCCAGGACAGGTGCAGGCCGACGCCGGTCAGGAAGATCAGCCCGACGAAGAACAGCAGGTTGGTCGGGATGGCCACCCCGATCAGCGCCGCGATCGACGCCAGCGTGCCGGGGAAGACGGTGAAGACCAGCAGCAGCAGGCCGACCACCAGCCACAGCACGGCGTACTTCTCGCTGAGCTGGCGCCTGCGCAGCATCTCCACGATGCCCGCGAGCACCAGCACGCTGCCGATCAGGCCGATCACGTAGGTGCTGCTCATCAGGCGACCCCGCCTTTCCTGGCCACCGGGGTCGGCAGCGGAACGGTGTTGACCGAGACGTCCCAGCGCCGGATCAGCGCCAGCAGCAGCGCGAAGAAGGCGCGGAACAGGTAGATCGCCGACTTGAACGGGCGGTGGCTGGGGTTGCCGCCGCGGCGCGGGCGCATGCGCACGGGGAGCTGGGTGACGGTGCAGCCGGAGCGCAGCGCGATCACCATCGATTCGATCGTGTCGCCGAGGTACTCCACCGGGTAGTGCTCGGCGAACAGCGGCAGCGCCCGGCCGCCGGTGACCTTGAAGCCGGAGGTGGCGTCGGTCAGCTTGGTCTTGGCCAGCCAGGACAGCACCTTCGCCAGCACGACCATCGCCCACCGGCGCGGACCGCGGACGCGGTACTCGTCGTCCTGGGCGAACCGGGCGCCGATGACGATGTCGGCCTCGGCCAGCCCGGTCAGGAGCTGCGGCACCTCGGCCGGGTTGTGCTGGCCGTCCGCGTCGACCTGGATGGCGGCGGTGAAGCCGTGGCGCACGGCGTAGCGGAAGCCCGCGCGCATGGCACCGCCGACGCCGAGGTTGTAGGGCAGTTCCAGGACCAGCGCGCCCGCGGCCCTGGCCTGCTCGACGGTGCGGTCGGTGGAGCCGTCGCTGACGACGAGCACGGGGATGGTGGGCACGGCGGAGCGGATCTCGCGCACGGTCTCGCCGACGGACTGCTCTTCGTTCCACGCGGGGACGACGATGAGTGCGCGGACGGAAGCCGGCACGACTGTCTCGGACACGCGTTGCAGGGTAATGGGACGCCCACCCAGCGCGGCGCGGACCCTCGGTCCGGTCCGGGAGCACCTCGGGTATGGCGGCTCAGCCGCCGACGGCCACCGCGGGCGGGGTGGCGCGGGTGGCGCCCCGGATCGCGCGGAACAGCCCGACGGACATGACCGCCACCACCGCGACCGAGGCGGCGAGCTGGGCGGCGATGGCCGCGCGCAGCGGGTCTCCTGGCAGGAACAGCAGCCCGACCAGCACGACCGTTCCCAGCACCCAGGCCGCGGTGACGTACCGGTGCGAGCCGAAGGCGACCAGGCCGGGTTGCAGGACCTGGGCGACCATCAGCGCGATCGTGCCGACGCCGAGCAGGCCGACGACCGCGCCCGCCAGGTCCACCTCGGCGCCGAAGAACAGCCGCGCCGCCAGCGGCCCCACGGTGAAGGAGAGGACCGCGGCGGGCACGCCGATGCCCGCGACCGCCAGCAGGACCAGCCGCAGCCGGGCCCACACGGTGGCGGTGTCGCCGGTGGTGGCGGCCCGGGTGATGCCGGGCAGCAGCATCGCCTGCACCGGCGCGAACAGGAACAGCGGCACCCGGACCAGCACGAACGCCGAGGCGAACGCCTGGGCGGTGGCCGGGTCGGACACCAGGCGCGAGGTGACGACGATGGGCGCCAGGTTCGCCACGAGCTGCATCAGCAACGTGCCGACGACCAGCAGCAGCAGCCCCCGCCCCATGCTGGCGAACGTGCTCGCCTCCGGGTCACCGCCCCGCCCGCCCTCACCGGGGAGGTGGACGTCGACGACGGTCCTGGCGCGCAGCCCGGGCAGGCCCGCCAGCGCGCCGAACCCCGAACCGGCGGCGAACGCGAGCGCGTAGAGCACCCCGTCGGGTCCGCTGACCGCGATCACCGCGCACGGCAGCAGCCGGGCGATCCCCTCGACGCCGAGGGTGGCCGCGTAGCCGTGGAACCGCTGCCTGCCGCCGAGCAGGCCGCGCACCAGGTAGACCCCGGCGGAGGTGACCACGCTGAGCACCACCGCCGCGAAGAGCCCCCACTGCCCGCCGAGGGCCCGCGCCGTCAGCACCGGGGAGATCGCCCCCAGCAGCGCGAGGACGGCCACGAGCATGATCAGGCCGTGCAGCAGCGCGTGCCGGACCACCGGCCGCAGCTCGCCGCCGACCGCGAGCCGGGCGCTGGTGGCCCGGCTGGTCTCCTGCTCCAGCGCCACGAACAGCCCGGGGCCGATGATGTTGACCAGCAGGTACAGGCTGGCCAGGGCCGCCGCGTCGGCGGCGGGCAGGGTGTGCCCGGTCAGCCCGATGAACCCGTACCCGGCGACGCCGACGACGCCAAGGCCCGCCGCCATCAGCACGGCCGGGCCGAAGAGGTTCTTGAGTCGCGCCACCGGGCAACCGTAGAGAACGCGGGCAGCACCTAAACTGCCCGGGTGCGAGATGTGCTGGTGGTCGGCGGCGGGGTCCTCGGGCTGGCGACGGCCAGGGAGCTGACCGCGCGTGGTCGTTCGGTGACCGTGCTGGAGAAGGAACCGCGCTGGGCCGCCCACCAGACCGGGCACAACTCCAACGTCGTGCACGCCGGGCTGTACTACGCGCCCGGTTCGGTGAAGGCCCGCATGTCGGTGGCGGGCAACAGGTCGATGGCCGAGTACGCCCGCGAGCACGGTGTGCCGTTCCAGCGGTGCGGCAAGCTCGTCGTGGCCACCGAGGAGTCCCAGCTACCCGCGCTGCGGGTGCTGGCGGAGCGGGCCGAGGCCAACGGCGTGCCGGTCCGGGTGATCTCGGCGGCGGAGGCCCGCGAGCACGAACCGGAGGTCGCCTGCGTGGCGGCGCTGCGGGTGGACAGCACGGGCATCATCGACTTCCCGGCCGTCTGCGCCGCCATGGTCGGCGAGCTGGAGCGGGCGGGTGCGGACCTGCGCCTGTCCACCCCGGTACTGGGCATCCGCGCGGGCTCGACGGGCGGGGTCGAGGTGGCCACGGGGGCGGAGGTGCTGCGCGCGTCCGCGCTGGTGAACTGCGCGGGCCTGCACAGCGACCGGATCGCCCGGATGGCGGGGGTGAAGCCGCGGGCGAGGATCGTCCCGTTCCGCGGGGAGTACTACGAGCTGAAGCCGTCCCGCGCGTCGCTGGTGCGGGGGCTCGTCTACCCGGTGCCGGACGCGACGCTGCCGTTCCTGGGCGTGCACCTGACGCGGATGCTCGACGGCAGCGTGCACGCCGGGCCCAACGCGGTGCTGGCGTTGAAGCGCGAGGGCTACCGGTGGCGGGACGTGTCGGCCGCGGACGTCGCGGAGACGGTCCGCTTCCCCGGCACCTGGGCCCTGGCCCGCAGGTACGCGTACCCGACCGGTGTGGACGAGGTGCTGCGCTCGCTGTCGCGCCGCCGCTTCGCCGCTTCCCTGGCGAAGCTGGTGCCCGCGGTCGGGGCGGACGACATCGTGCCGTCGGGGGCGGGGGTGCGGGCGCAGGCGCTGCTGCCGGACGGGACCCTGCTCCAGGACTTCCTCATCGAGAAGGCCCCGAACCAGGTGCACGTCCTCAACGCCCCCTCCCCCGCGGCGACCTGCGCCCTGGAGATCGGCAGGCACATCGCCGACCAGCTCTGACCGTCCCTCCCGGACCGGTGGCCCCGGGGACCACTGTCCGGAAAGGACCGGTGGTCCCCGGTTCGGCTACCTGGGCTGGAGGACGTCCAGGCCGAGGAACGGGCGCAGCGCCGCGGGGACGGTGACCGACCCGTCGGCGTTCTGGTGGTTCTCCAGGATGGCCACGATCCAGCGGGTGGTGGCCAGGGTGCCGTTGAGGGTGGCGGCGGTCTGCGGCTTGCCGTTCTCGTCCCGGTAGCGCACCGACAGGCGCCGGGCCTGGAAGGTGGTGCAGTTGGAGGTCGAGGTCAGCTCGCGGTAGGCCTGCTGCGTCGGCACCCACGCCTCGCAGTCGAACTTGCGGGCGGCGCTGGTGCCCAGGTCGCCGGTGGCGGTGTCGATGACCCGGTAGGGGACCTCGATCTTCGCCAGCATCTCCTTCTCCCAGGCCAGCAGCCGCTGGTGCTCGGCGTCGGCGTCCTCGGGGCGGCAGTAGGAGAACATCTCGATCTTGTCGAACTGGTGCACCCGGATGATGCCGCGGGTGTCCTTGCCGTAGGAGCCCGCCTCGCGGCGGAAGCAGGTCGACCACCCGGCGTACCGCTTGGGGCCGCCCGCCAGGTCGATGATCTCGTCGGCGTGGTAGCCGGCCAGGGCCACCTCGGAGGTGCCGACCAGGAAGAGGTCGTCCTCCTTGAGGCGGTAGATCTCGTCCTCGTGCGCGCCGAGGAAGCCGGTGCCCGCCATGATCTCCGGCCGCACCAGCACCGGCGGCACCATCAGCGTGAACCCGGCCGCGGTGGCCTGCGCGGCGGCCATGTTCAGCAGGGCGAGCTGCAACTGGGCGCCCACCCCGGTGAGGAAGTAGAACCGCGACCCGGACACCTTGGCGCCGCGCTCCATGTCGAGCGCGCCGAGCTTGAGGCCCAGGTCCAGGTGGTCGAGCGGCTCGAAGTCGAACTCGCGCGGGGTGCCGACGTGCTCCAGGACGGCGTAGTCGTCCTCGCCGCCGACGGGTGCGGCCGGGTCCACCAGGTTCGGCAGCGCCCGGTGCGCGGCGTCGAAGGCCCTGGCCGCCTCGCCCTGCTCGGCCTCGGCGGCCTTGACCTCGGCGGACATCTCCTTGCCCTTGGCCAGCAGCGCCTCGCGCTCCTCGCCCCTGGCCTTGCCCACCTGCTTGCCGAAGAGCTTCTGCTCCGCCCGCAGGTTGTCCGCGCGGGAGATCGCGGACCGCCGCCGCTCGTCGACGGCCAGCAGCGCGTCGATCGCCGCCGGGTCCTCCCCGCGCGCCCGCTGCGAGGCGCGCGCGATCTCCGGGTCTTCGCGCAGAACCTTGAGGTCAATCACGCCGACGAGCCTAGCCCGCCGCACCGGTGGACTTCGACCGGATAGCACGGGGGGCCGGGAGCGAGTCGCTCCCGGCCCCCCGACGGCAGCGGATCAGGTGTTGGCGCTGATCAGGGCACCGAAGTCGGAGATGGCCACCGCGACGATCATGCCCAGGGCCAGGTGCACCGCCGCGACGACGACGCTGGCGGGCGCGAACCTGGTCTCCTCGATGGTGGCGCCGACGTCGAGCTTGGTCACCCACTCCAGGGTCCGGACCGCCAGGACCTGGGCGACGATGCCGACCAGGCCGTAGACCACCGAGGTGATCAGTCCCGCGGTCAGGTCGCTGGAGGAGAACAGGATGGCGACCACGATGATGAACGCCATCGACAGCATTCCGGACGCGGTGACGATGACGGCGTTCGGCTTGCCGTCGCGGACCAGGGCGGACAGCTTGCCCGGGGTGGTCCAGTCGATGGCGTAGAACCCGAGCAGCATGAGCACCAGGCCCACGATCGCGTAGAGGACGATCGCGCCGATGCCTCTGCCCAGGCTGGAGCCGAAACCGTCGGGCAGGGCGATGCTGGACACCGCGGCGAGGTGAATGGTCACACGTCCTCCATGAGCTTCCTACTGGTCATGCCGGTCATGCCTGGGGAATCCGGTGCGGGACGAATGCCGCGCCGTCGTCGGTGACCAGGCCCGCGGTCTCCCGGATGCCCAGGCCCGCCGCGTGGTCGCCGACGATCCAGGCACCGAGCGCGGGCCGGTACCCGTCGAAGTCCGGCAGCGGGTCGAAGGCCTGGTAGACGTACCCCTCCTGGCCGTAGACACCGCTGGTCTGGGTCTCGTAGCCGGGGGCCACGATCTGGATGTTGGCGCCCTCGCGGCCCAGCCGGGGCTTGCGCACGTACTCGGTGAGCAGTCCGGGCTGGTCGAGGAACGCCGGGAGCAGGTTCGGGTGCCCGGGGTACATCTCCCACAGCACCGCGAGGATCGCCTTGTTCGACAGCAGCATCTTCCACAGCGGCTCGACCCAGAGCGTCTTCGGCTGCGACTCCACGACCCGCTTGCCGAACTCCTCGTCGACGATCCACTCCCACGGGTACAGCTTCATCACCGTGTTCATCGGCGCCTCGCGCAGGTCGACGAACCGCAGCAGCACCGGGTCCCAGCCGATCTCCTCGATGGCCAGGCCGATGGTGTCCATGCCCGCCTCGGCGGCGGTCTCCTGCAGGTAGGCGGTGGTGATGTGGTCCTCACCGCTGGGGTCCGACTGCGACCAGGTGAAGTGCAGCTCGTTGGACGGCAGCTTGTCGGCCACCTCGGCCCAGCGCTCGACGAGCTTCTCGTGGATGGAGTTCCACTGGTCGTCGTCGGGGTAGACGTCGGTCTTCCAGTACCACTGCACGATCGCCGCCTCCAGCAGGGAGGTGGGGGTGTCGGCGTTGTACTCCAGCAGCCTGGCCGGGCCGGAGCCGTCGTAGCGCAGGTCGAAGCGGCCGTAGATGTGCGGGTCGGCGCGCTTCCAGGACTCGGCGATCTTCGGCCAGGTCCACTCCGGGATGCCGAAGTCGCGGTAGCGCTCGGTCAGCACGATGTTGTCGACGGCCTCCAGGCACATCGAGTGCAGCAGTTCCACGTCGGCCTCGATGGACAGGACCTCGTCCATGTCGAACACGTAGTGGACCGACTCGTCCCAGTACGGGCGCTGGCCGCCGCCGCCGTAGCGGGCGGGGCTGCCGAAGACCAGGCCCTGCGACTCGATCTTCTTGCGCCAGTCCGGGCGGGGGGTGGAGCGTTCTCTGCGCACCTCAGCTACCCGAGCTCTTCCCGCTGCCGCCGACCCCGAGGCCGCCGCGCTGCACCGACTTGCCGGAGGCGGTCTTCACCGACGTGTTGCCCGAGGGCGCGGTGTAGCTGCCGCCGCTGACCGGTTGGCCGACCCTGCCGGTGCCGCCGTAGTTGTACCGGTAGGAGCTGCCGCCGATGTAGATGAAGCCGCCGCTGGAGTACCCGCCGTGGCTGGAGGCGTAGCTGGAGTCGCAGTAGTCGTCGTCGACGACCACACCGTTGGAGTCGGTGCAGGTGGCGGTCACCTCGTCCGGGGTGGCCGCCGCGTAGATGACCGCGACCACGGCCACCACGCCGACGGTGACGCCCGCGCCGATGAGGACGCGCTTGCGCAGCTTGCGCTTGCGCTCGGCCTCCTCGTACTCGGCCAGTTCCGCCTCCCGCTCGCGCCGCTGGGCGTCGCGGCGGGCGCGCTGCTCGGCCAGCGTGGGCTCGCGCGGCGCCGTGGTCGAGGCGTCCTGGAAGTTGACGGAGCCCCGCTTTCGCTCGGGCGGGGGCCCCGCCTGCTGCCCGGGCTGGGCGGAACCGTCGTTGACCTGCGGGTTCGCCCGCTCCGGCGTGGAGCCCTGTGGCGTGCCCGAGTTGTCTGGCTTGTTGTTGTCAGTCATGAACCACTCCCGGCGCGAAGAGTACCGACCCGAGCCCGCTGACGTCGGATGATTGTCCCGATCGCAACCTGATTCGCCTTCTCCCGGGGTCGGTGACCGCGCCCGGGGGCCGGACACGGCATCATGGGTGTGATGCTTGCGAGCGGCGACTGGTTTCGGTCGGACGACAAAACGGCGAGGACTCGGCTGCTGATGGTCGGGGCCCTGGCCGGTTCGCTGCTGCTCCTGGTCCTGAGCATGCTGTTCTCCTGGCCGGTGGCGACCGGCGGCGGGGTGACCACCGCGGAGCGGGAGCGCGAGGCCGCGTTCGAGGCGCCGACCGGTAGCTGCCTGGACTGGACGCCCCCGGACGGGCAGGACATCAAGGTCGTCGACTGCGCCGGGCCGCACCTGTTCGAGGTGACCAGCACGGTCGACATCGCCGCCGACCACCCGGAGAACGCCCCGGTGCCGGACACGGCGACCTGGCAGGAGATCGCCGAGACCAAGTGCACCCCCGGCGCCACCACCTACCTGGGCGGCAAGCTGGACCCGTTCGGGAAGTACACGGTGAACGCGCTCAAGCCCAGTGACACCCAGTGGGCGGACGGTGACCGGAAGTTGCGCTGCGGTGTGCAGACCGTCGCCCCGTCCGGTGCGCTGACCCACAACGAGGGCACCGCCGCCCGCAGCGACCAGTCCGACGTGCACACCCCCGGCACCTGCCTGGCCCTGGTGGAGCAGAAGATCGGCGACCCGATCGACTGCAGCAAGGAGCACGCGTTCGAGATCGTCGGCAACGTCGACCTGACCGAGGCGTTCCCGGCCGACTACCCGACCGAGGACCAGCAGACCGAGAAGGCCGTCGAGCTGTGCAACCAGGTCAGCGCGGCCTACACCGGCGGCGCCGACCTGGCGGCGAAGAAGCTGACCCTCTACTCCGACACCCTCAAGCCCGAGAGCTGGGCGGCGGGCTCCCGCAAGGTCGACTGCAAGGTCGGCGCGAAGCTCCCCGGCGGCGGCGGGCTCGCCCCGATCACCAACAGCGTGCGCGGCGCGAACGTCCCGGCGCCCACCACCACCGCCCCCACCTCGACCACTGCGCCCCCCGCAGGCGGCTGACGTGCCGATCGAGATGACGCGCCAGCGGTTCGAGGAACTGGTGGCCGACGCGCTCGACCTCATCCCACCGGACTTCGCCAAGGCCATGGACAACGTCGTCGTCCTGGTCGAGGACCGCGACCGGGACGACCCCACCCTCCTCGGCCTCTACCACGGCATAGCCCTGACCGAACGCCTCTCCGACTACGGCGGCCACCTCCCCGACCGCATCTTCATCTACCGCGACGCCATCCTCGACATCTGCGAGTCGGAGGACGACGTGGTCGACGAGGTGGCGGTCACCGTGGTGCACGAGATCGCCCACCACTTCGGCGTGGACGAGGAAACCCTGCACGAACTCGGCTGGGGCTGACCCGGGCACCCACCCGACCAGCCCCAGCCACCCGCCAGCCTGTCGGCCAGCCACCCAAAACCCCACCGAGGCGCAGCGAAAACCAGCCACCCCCGCAACCGCAGGCCCGGCTACGAAAATGCCCGGGTGGGTGGATTTGCTTGGGTGGGGGTGGCGATCATGTGCAAGCCTGCCTGGGCTGTGGGGCATCTCTTCAGCCCCACTCGGTCACACTGGGCACATGATCGCTGTAGGGGCCCCGCCCGAGCAGATCCACCCACCCGGGCATCCCCACCAAACGACCGGGCTTCCAAAGCACGGCAAGACACGCAGCAAAATCCCGGCGCTCCGCAAAGCGCCTACCCCTTCACACACACCACCTGCTTGAGCTTCGCGACCACTTCCACCAGGTCGCTCTGCTCGGCGATCACGTCGTCGATGTCCTTGTAGGCGGCCGGGATCTCGTCCACCACCCCGGAGTCCTTCCGGCACTCGACGCCCGCCGTCTGCTCGGCCAGGTCGTCCGGCGTGAACTGCTTGCGCGCCTTGTTGCGCGACATCCGCCGACCCGCGCCGTGCGACGCCGACTCGAACGAGTCCGGGTTCCCCAGCCCGCGGACGATGTAGGACCCGGTGCCCATCGACCCCGGGATGATCCCGAGGTCGCCGCGGCCCGCGCGGATGGCGCCCTTGCGGGTGACCAGGACCTCCTCGCCGAAGTGGGTCTCCTCGGCGACGTAGTTGTGGTGCACCGAGATCGGGTCCTCGAACCGGACCGCCGGGAATTCGCGGCGCACCACGTCGCAGACCAGGCGCATCATCACCGCGCGGTTGCGGCGGGCGTACTCCTGCGCCCAGTACAGGTCGTGCCGGTAGGCGGCCATCTGCGGGGTGTCGGCGATGAACACGGCGAGGTCCGGGTCGGGCAGTGCCGCGTTGTGCGCGAGCCCGCGGGCGACCTCGATGTGGTGCTGCGCCAACAGGTTCCCGATCCCGCGGGACCCGGAGTGCAGCATCAACCAGACCCGGCCGCCCTCGTCGAGGCAGACCTCGATGAAGTGGTTGCCGCCGCCGAGGGTGCCCATCTGCTTGAGCGCGCGCCCGCTTTCCTTGCGCACCACCGGGGTCAGCGCGTCGAAGCGGTGCCAGAAGTCCTTCCAGCCGCTGCCGTCGCGGTCGCCGAAGGCCTCGTCCTTGTGCATCCCGAAGCCCACGGGGACCTTCGCCTCGATGCGCGAGCGCAGCCGGGACAGGTCGGCGGGCAGGTCGGTGGCGGTGAGGGAGGTGCGGACCGCGGACATGCCGCAGCCGATGTCCACACCGACCGCGGCGGGCGAGACGGCACCGCGCATGGCGATGACGGAGCCGACCGTGGCGCCCTTGCCGTAGTGGACGTCGGGCATGACGGCGACGTGCTTGTACGCCCACGGCAGTGCGGCGATGTTCTGCAACTGCCGCATCGCCAGGTCCTCGACCGCCTCCGGTCGGGCCCACAGGCGGATGTCGACGTGCTGCCCGGGAATCGTGGTCGCTGCCATGCGGCGAGGATAGGCAGCGGATCTCCTGGTGGGCGAACGGTTTCTCGACAGGCGCGGTGGCCGGTGGCGCACTAGCGTCAACGCCATGGGCAAGGCGACCGACATCCTGGACACCGTGCTGGACCGGGCCGTCGTGCCCGGGTACACGAGGATCGGCTACCGCGTGCGCAGCCGCTTCTGGCCCGCCGACCCGGAACCGGGCGCCCTGGACGGCTGCTCGGCGCTGGTCACCGGGGCCAACTCCGGCCTTGGCAAGGCGGCGGTCGCCGGTCTGGCCGGGCTGGGTGCCACGGTGCACATGCTGGTCCGGGACGCGGTCAAGGGCGAGCGGGCGCGGCTGGAGGTGGCCGAGCGGGTGCCCGGCGCGCACCTGGAGCTGCACGAGTGCGACGTGTCGGACCTGGGTTCGGTGCGGGCGTTCGCCGAGCGGTTCAGCACCGCGCACGGCAGCCTGGACGTGCTCGTCCACAACGCGGGCACGCTGCCGCCCGAGCGCCGGGAGACCGCGGAGGGCAACGAGGTCGCCCTGGCCACGCACGTGCTCGGCCCGCACCTGCTCACCGGCCTGCTGCGCCCGGCGCTGGCGGCGGCGAAGGGCCGGGTGGTGTTCGTGACCTCCGGCGGGATGTACGCGGCGGCACTGCACCCGGAGGACCCGCAGTACCGGCGGGGCGACTACTCCGGCACCAAGGCCTACGCCAGGACCAAGCGGGCGCAGGTCGTGCTGGCCGAGCTGTGGGCGCAGGAGTTGGCGGCGGACGGCGTGGTCGTGCACAGCACCCACCCCGGCTGGGCCGACACCCCCGGGGTGACCTCGTCGCTGCCCGGGTTCAACCGGGTGATGGGCCCGCTGCTGCGCACCCCCGAGGAGGGCGCCGACACGGTCGTGTGGCTCGCCGCCGCCCCGCAGGCGCACCGGGAGACCGGCGGCTTCTGGCACGACCGCCGGGTCCGGCCCACCCACTTCGCCCCCTGGCAGCACGACGACCCGGCGGCCCGGCGGGCGCTGTGGGAGCTGTGCGAGGCGGAAACCGGCCTTACTGTTTAACCGGTTTTCCCGCATCCAATCAGTTCTCACCGCATCGGGTTACCACCGGTTGCGACCCGCCTGACCTGCACCGACGCTCATAGGACACCGAGCGGAGGGAGCGATCATGCATATCGGAACCCGGGCCCGACGCACGACCGGAGCACTGTTGGGGTTGGTGGCCACGGCCGTGCTCGCGATCCCCGCGGCGGGCGCCGATGCGGACGTGGTGGACCAGAACCAGGTTCGGGCATCGGCGGTCGCCGCCGCACCGGATCCGGGATACCTGAAGGCGGCCGAACCCGCGGCGCGGGCGGTCGCCGCGGAGTTCAAGATCCCGGCGTCGGTGACCGCGGCGCAGTCCATCCTCGAATCGGCCTGGGGCCGGAGCAGACTCGCCGTGCAGGACCGCAACTACTTCGGCTTCAAGTGCACCACCGCGGGCCCCGGCCCGGTGGCCAACGGCTGCCGCGAGTACCCCACCACCGAGTGCACCCCGGAGTGCCACCCGACGACGGCGTCCTTCCGCACGTACGAGTCCATGACCGCCTCGTTCCGCGACTACGGCCGCCTGATCACCACCAGCGACCACTACGCCGCCGCCCTCCCCCTCGCGGGTGACGCGAACGCGTTCGTCACCGAGGTCGCCAAGAAGTACGCCACCGACCCCACCTACGCCGACAAGGTCATCAAGCTGATGCAGGACAACGACCTTTACCGGTTCGACGCCCCGCAGCCGTGAGTGATCGCCCGACCGCAACGCGCACCCACATCGACCAGGATTAGTCCTTTGGCGTGAAAATAGGGCCCAATGTCCTGTATTTCCCGCCACGCCCCGCGCTCTACAACGGGTGAGAGATCACCACGGCGTGGGAGGAACGCGATGTTGGGCACGATTGCGCTGGACGAGGAGCTCGCCGCCCTCGAAGCGTCGCTGACCGGGGTCACGTCGCCGACCGGGGTCGTGACCGGGGTCGTGCTGCCGGTCCGCCGCGCCCCGGCCCCGGTCGAGCGGGACAACCTCGACGAGGTGGTCGCCGCCGCGATCCGGGGCGAGACCACGGCGGTCGACGGCCTGCTGCGCTTCCTCCGGCCGCTCGTCGTGCGCTACTGCCGCGCCAAGCTGGGCAGGCTGCCCCGCTCGGTCAGCAGCGCGGACGACGTGGCGCAAGAGGTGTGCCTGGCGGTCTTCCGCGCCCTGCCCACCTACCAGCAGCTCGGCCGCCCGTTCCTGTCCTTCGTCTACGGCATCGCCGCGCACAAGGTCGCCGACGTCCACCGCGCCAACACCCGCGACAAGTCCGACCCCATCGCCGACGCCCCCGACGTCCCGTCCACCGAGGACGGCCCGGAGCAGCTCACCCTGCGCCACGAACTGGTCGAGCAGACCGGCGTCCTCCTGCGCAGCCTCACCGAGCGCCAGCGCGACATCCTCGTCATGCGCGTGGTCATGGGCATGTCCGCCCAGGAAACCGCCGACGTCATCGGCACCACCGCCGAGGCGATCCGCGTCGCCCAGCACCGCGCCCTCAACCGCCTCCGCAAGACCCTCGCCCGCGCCTGAGCTCATCCTCGGTAATGATTCGACCGCTCTGCGCGATTACCCGAGCCGGTACCGGGTGCGCCCAGAAGCCACGTGTCGTACGCCCAGATGGCGGCATGGACATGCCATCCGACTCTGGTACGTTGTACGGCTCGCCTTCCGCAGGTGGGCGCTGACCTGGTGCTGCCAGGTACAGCCAGCCGACGGAAGGTGCGACCGGCGTGACCTCCACAGTCACCCCCGAACTCGATCGGATCATCGGCGACAAAGCCGACTCCTGGGCTCGCGAGCTGATCCAGCTCGACCAGCGCAACACCCTGCTGTCCTTCGACCCCGCCAAGGCCGCGGGGGCGGTCGACCTCAGCGCCGCACCACCGAGAACGCTCGCCGACCTGCGCGCCGGGGCGAAGGTGCGGCTGAGTGCGCTGATAACCGACCCGGAACCGTTCAAGCGCGCGGTCTCGAGGATGCGCGTCCTCCGGCGCAAGGTGCAGGAACTCGACGAGGAGCAGGGCATCGAGGCGGGCAAGATCGGCTTCGGCCTGTTGCGCACGCCCGCCCCCACGGTGCGCGCGGTGGGCGGTCAACTGGTCCTGCGAGCACCGCTGGTGCTGCGCGGCGTCACCATCACCGGTGGCGGTCCCGGGGAGTCGGACTTCTTCCTCGAGGCGGTCGAGGACCTGGAACCGAACCCCGTGCTGCTGCACGCCTTGGAGCGCGAGTTCCACGCCGACTTCGACGTGGACGAGATGGAGGACATGCTCAGCGCGGTCATCGCCGAGTGCGGTGCGGGCGACGACCCCGCCGAGCGGGTGTTCGCGGCCATCACCACGCGGGTTCCCGACCTGGCTGTGACGTATGAGGCGTGCGCCGCCGTCGGCCTGTTCAGCTACGACAAGCTACCGATGGTCAACGACCTCAAGTCCGCGACCGACCTGCTGGCGAGCAGCACGATCGTCGCCGCGCTGGCAGGCCACCAGCCCGCCATGCAGGACCTGGCGATGGCTGACCTCGGCGGCATCCCGGCGACTGACGACATCCACCCACGTGACGAGTTCCTGGTACAGGATGCGGACTCCTCGCAGCAGCGGGCGGTCAGCGCGGCGCTGGCGGGCCACAACGCGGTGATCGTCGGGCCGCCGGGCACGGGCAAGAGCCAGACGATCGCGAACATCATCGCCGGGGCGGCGGCGCTCGGGAAGCGGGTGCTGTTCGTCGCCGAGAAGCGCGCGGCCATCGAGGCGGTGACCCAGCGGCTCGCCGACGTCGACCTCGGCGGACTGGTCTTCGACCTGCACCAGAAGAAGATCAGCCGCAAGCAGGTGGCCCAGCAGCTCTCGGCGAGCCTGGAGCGTGCGGCGGGCGAGCTGCCACAGCCCGTGGAGAGCCTGCACGAGCGGCTGATCACGCTGCGGAACGAGACCAACGCACATTCCCGGGTACTGCACGAGCCGATCGCGCCGTGGGGTCTGAGCCCGTTCCAGGTCCAGGACCGGCTGGTGTCCATGCCGCCCGCGGCGGCGTCCCGGCTCCGGGTGCGCACACCCGGGCTGAACCAGCTCGACCAGCAGACCGTGGACCGGGTGGAGGACACCCTGCGCGGCTTCGTCAACCGCGGCGGGTTGCGAATCCGCCGCCGCGAGTCGCCCTGGGCGGACGCGGACGTGCACCAAGAGGAAGACGTCCGGCGCGTGCTGTTCCAGCTCGACGAATTGACCGCCGGGACGCTGAGGCAGAGCACCAGTGACATGGACCGGCTGGTCGGTCAGCTCGGCTTCCCCCGGCCCGCGGACCTCAACCAGTGGCAGAGCCTGCTGGACCTGCTCGACGGGGTCAGCCGCTCGGTCGCCGAATTCAACGCCGAGGTCTACGGGGTCGACCTGGACCGGATGCTCGTGGCCACCGGCACCCGCGCGTTCCGCAAGGGCGTCGGACTGCCGGTCGGCTTCTGGGAGCGGCGAAAGCTGCGCAAGCACGGGACCGCGCTCTCCCGGTCCGGGCTCACCGGGCCGGGGCTGCACGCGGCGCTGCTGCGCGTGCACGAGGAGCGCGCGACCTGGCACCACCTGTCCCAGGGCCGCAGCAGGCCGATGCAGGTGATGGACCTGGCCCAGATCATGGGCAGGTTCGGGCAGGTGCGAAACCAGTTGGCCGCCGTGGCGCTGTGCGTTCGGCTCGGCGACATCACCACCCAGCCGACGGCGCAGGTGGAGAGCAAGCTGGCCGAGTTGGACGCGGACCGGGGAACGCTGCACCACATCCTCCGGATCAACCAGGACACGAAGTACCTGGAGGCGCTCGGGCTCGGGCCGCTACTGGACGAGGTCGCGCGCCAGGACCTCGACGCGGACCGGGCCATCGACCTGTTCCGGCACGCCTGGTTGGCGTCGCTGCTCGACGAGTTCACGCTCCAGGTGCCCGCGTTCCGCGAGTTCGTCGGCCGCCAGCACAACGACGTGGTCGGCCAGTACGTCGACCGCGACCTGGAGCACCTGGCGACGAACCGGCGCCGGGTGCGCAGGCTCGTCGCCGAGAAGCTGCACCACGCCAGGGACAACCACCGCGACCAAGGGCAACTCGTACAGCGGGAGGCCAACAAGAAGTCCCGGCACATCCCGCTGCGCAAGTTGGTCGAGCAGGCGCCGGACGTGCTGCTGGCCGTGCACCCCTGCTGGGCGATGTCACCGCTGGTGGTCAGCAGGATGCTGCCCGCTGCCCGCCTGTTCGACCTGGTGATCTTCGACGAGGCCAGCCAGATCGAGCCGCACGACGCGGTCACCTCGATCATGCGCGGCGCGCAGCTGGTGATCGCGGGCGACCCGAAGCAGTTGCCGCCGACCCGGGTCTTCCAACGGATCCTGCACACCGACACCGCGGACGACGAGGACGAGGCCGACGACATCGGCAACTACGAGTCGATCCTGGCCGTGCTCAGCGCCGTGCTCCCCGAACACACCCTGACCTGGCACTACCGCAGCCGCGACGAGCGGCTGATCGCGTTTTCCAACCGCAAGATCTACGACAACAAGCTCGTGACGTTCCCCGGCTGCCACGCGGAGAGCCCGCTCACGTCCGTGGTCGTGGACGGGTACGCGGCACCCGGCCAGAGCGGTATCGCATCGGCTGAGGTGGCGAAGGTCGCCGAGTTGGTGATGGAGCACGCGCGCACCCGCCCCGACGAGACGCTGGGCGTGATCGCCTTCGGCGCCAAGCACTCCGAAGCGATCGAGCGCGCGCTGCGCCAGGCCAGGGCGGAGGAGCCGGAGCTGGAGGCGTTCTTCTCCGACGAGAAGGCGCCGGGCAAGCGCTTCTTCGTGAAGAACCTGGAACGGGTGCAGGGCGACGAGCGGGACGCGATCATCCTGTCCGTCGGCAAGCCCAAGGCCGCGACCGGCCGGGTGAACATGAACTTCGGCAACCTCGGCCACGAGGGCGGGGAACGCAGGCTCAACGTCGCCATCACCCGGGCCAAGGCGCGGATGACCGTGGTCAGCTCGTTCTCCCACTACGAGATGGAACCCAACGCCACCAAGAACATCGGCCCGGAACTCCTCCGCCAGTTCCTCGAGTTCGCCGCCACCGACCAGCGCCTCGATCGGATCGGGCACAGCAGGCCGACCCCGTTGAACGGGTTGGAGACCAGCGTCTTGCACGCCCTGCGCGAGGAGGGCATCGACGTGCACCCGCAGTGGGGGGTGAGCGGGTACTGGATCGACTTCGCGCTCGCCCACCCCGACGAGCCGGGGCGGATGGTGCTGGCGGTCGAGACCGACGGCAAGCGCTACCACGCCGGGCACAGCGCCCGGGACCGCGACCGGTTGCGACAGGGGCACCTGGAGAACCTGGGCTGGCGGTTCCTGCGGGTCTGGTCGACGGACTGGTTCCGCGACCCGGGGGGCGAGACCGCCAGGGTCGTCGCCGCTTGGCGCCGGGCGGTCGACGACGCGAACCGCCCACCCGCCCCCGTCGCCGCACCGGTCGCCCGCCGCGAGGTCACCGAGGTGCAGCGCGGCCCTCGGCCCGCCATCCCCCGCCGGGCGAGCATCGCCGAGTACCTCGACACCGAACTGGTGGCGCTGTTCGACTGGTTGCTGGGCGACCAGCGGTTGATCGACCGCGAAACCCGGCTGACCCAGGCCAAGGACGAACTCGGCTTCACCAGGATGGGACCGCGGATCCGCGAGCGGCTGGAAGCCGCGTACGCCATGACCCAGCACGCCCAGGGAAGGACCGCGCACTGATGTTCCCCCTCGACCCGGTCACCATCGAGCGCCTCGCCGAGGTCATCGTGGATGACGGCGGCGCCTACGAGCGCTCCAGTTGGAAGCTGACCGAGCTGTTCAAGCGCGCGGGCTGGAAGGACGTGCCGGACTTCTACGGCTACCGCGGCAGCTACGTCCGCGAGCTGATCGAGGAGCACGCCGAGGACCGGCACGCCGTGGAGCGGCTGATCCGCCGGATCTGCGACCCGCTGGAGTACGGCGGCGAGGTGGTGATCGCGGAGACCTTCCGGGCGGCGGTCAACGACGTCCTGCGCGCCGAGGGCCTGACCGTCTCCCTGGTGGCCGGTCGGCCGGTGGTCGGCTCGCTGCTGGGCTCCAGCGAGGCCCCGCACTTCGCCGAACCGACCGACCTGCACGCCAGGATCGCCGCGCTGCTCGACGAGCCCGGCGTGGTCGACCTGCTCGCGGGCCGGGCGGGCGAAGCCAGGATCTGCGAGCGCAATGGCGCTTACACGCTGGCGATCATCGGCATCGGCAGCTTCATCGAGGGCCTGTTGCTGGCCGTGCTGACCCGGTGGGACGCCGACTGCCGCGAGAACGGCTTCCGCGGTGGCAAGGGCATGGTGAACGCCCGCGGCGCGACCCTGGAGATCCTCATCAACTGCGCCCACGACAAGGGGTTCATCCAGCTCGACGCCAAGGACTTCTCGCACAAGGTTCGCGAGTACCGCAACTTCATCCACCCCAACGCCCAACTGACCAAGGGCGCGACGTTCGACGAAGACAGCGTGATGCTGTGCTGGGGACCCGTCCAGGCGATCATGAACGACCTCGAGGCCAAGGTGGCGACCCTGGGGTGAGCTACTTCTCCAGGGCGGTGCGCCCGACACCGGGCGGGAACCGGGTCTCGTTGCGCTCGATCTTGGCGTTGGCGGCCTCGATGAGGTCGACGCCGAGCACGTCGGCGAGGCGGACGAGGTAGAGCAGGACGTCGGCCATCTCGTCGTCGATCCTGGGGCGGAGGACGGGGTCGTCGGCGGCGGTGGCGGCCTCCTCGGGGGTGAGCCACTGGAACAGCTCGGTCAGCTCCCCCACCTCGCCGGTGAGGGCCATGACCAGGTTCTTGGGGGTGTGCCAGGGACCCCAGGCCCTGGCTTCGGAGAAGGCGCGCTGACGGGCGGAAAGCTCTTCGAGAGTCACGGCACGAGTATGTCGGTGCCAGGGGCCTCGCCCGAGCAGATCCACCTACCCGAGCACCACCGACAAAGTCCCGGCGCTTGGAAACCCGAGAACCGATGAACAAGTGTGGCCTGATGACCGAGGCGACACCCACCCCGAGGTTCCTACGGTGGAGCGCGTGGACATCGACCGGATCGCCGAAGCACGGCTGCTGGGGTGGGTACTCGGCGCGGGCTACCTCTTCGACGCACTGGGAACAGCGCTCCCACTGCTGGAGTGGTACCCGCTGGTCACACCGCTGCCCCTGATCGCCGCCGCCCTACTGGCCCTGCGGAACCCCGTCGCAGGCGCGGTACTGGCAGCCGTCACTTGGCCGCTGGTCGCCGGCATCGGGCTGCGGATGACCGGGAACGAGGAGTACAACGCGTTCGGAGAGTTGGGCGTCCCGGTCTCCCACGCACTCGCGGCCCTGGCAGTGGTGGTGCTGCTCGCAGCGCGGTGCGGGCGGACAACCGCGACCTGGGGATCCACCGCCGTGGCTGCGGGCGCGGTTGCGGGCGTGTGCCTGCGGGAGCCAGTGGGGTTCCGGGCCGAGGTGGCCGGGAGCGCTGTCGTGCTCGTGGCGTTGGCGACGGCGTTCGCGTTCGCGGCGGGCATTGCGGTGCGGCAGGGGTGGCTGCGCCCCGGCGAGTGGCCGGTACCGCTGGTGCTCGGCGTGTTGGTGCTGTTCGACGTGGGCGCTGTGCTGCGGCTCGACGTGGCCCGAGTGCCCACGGGGGTGGCGGTCGCGCTGGTGGGAGCAGCGGTTGTGGGCACGGCCGCAGCGGCAGTGCTCGCACCGCGGGCTCCGGTGCGGTGGGCTTCGGTGGGGATGGGGATCGCCGCGGTCTGCGGTGTGGTGCTGCGTGAGCTCGCCCACCCCATCCCCGACTTCGACGTCCCGGTCAGCACGGCCGCCGCGCAATCGGTGCTGGTCGTGCACCTCGTGCGGGTGGCGCCGCGGCGGACCGCGGCGCTCGGTGTCACCGGGCTGGCCGGGGCCGACCTGCTGGTGCTGTCCGGGTTGTCGGACCGGGTCGAGGTGGGGCCGGAGTTGCGGGCGTTCCTGGTGGCTTCGGTGTTGCTGCTGCTCGCGGCTGTCGGCACCGGGCTCTACCTGCGGTTCCGCGATGGGGAGCGGGTGCGGGCGGTGCGGGTGGCGGCGGGTGAGGCGCGGGCCGCCGAGCGGTTGGCGCTGGCCCGGGAGTTGCACGACGTGGTCGCCCACCACGTGACCGGGATCGTGGTGGCCGCCCAGGGTGCGAAGGTGAGCCCCGGTGCGGCGGCGGTCGCGCTCGACCGGATCGAGGTGAGCAGGGCGGCGGCGCTGGCGGCGATGCGGCGGCTGGTGCACGGCCTGCGCGACGGTGGCCCGGAGACCTCCACCGGTGACCTGGCGGCGGACCTGCGGGCGCTCGCCGCCGACACCACCGGCCTGACCGTCCGGCTGGAACTGGAGCTGCCGGAGGCCCTGCCCCCGGGTCTGGGCGGCAGCGTGCTGCGGCTGGTGCAGGAGTCGTTGACCAACGCGGCCAAGCACGCCGAGGGCGCGGACCTGGTCACCGTCCACATCGGTGCGGTCGACGGCGACCTGCGGGTCCTGGTGTCCGACAACGGTTCCGCGGGTACCGAGCGGGGTGGGGGCTACGGCCTGGTCGGGATGCGCGAGCGGGTCGACCTGCTCGGTGGCCGGTTCACCGCCGGGCCGACCACGACCGGGTGGACCGTGGACGCGCGGTTGCCGCTGCGGGAGGGGGCGGCGTGATCCGGGTGCTCATCGCCGACGACCAGGAGATGGTGCGGGTCGGGTTCCGGTTGGTCCTGGAGGCGCAGGCGGACATCACCGTCGTGGCGGAGGTGGGGGGTGGGGAGGCAGCGATCGCGCGGGCCCGGGAGTTGCGGCCGGACGTGTGCCTGGTGGACATCCGGATGCCGGGGCCGGACGGGCTGGCGGTGACCAGGGCGCTGGCGGGGCCGGGGGTGGCCGACCCGCTCGCGGTGGTCGTGGTGACCACCTTCGACCTCGACGAGTACGTGCACGCCGCCATCCGGGGCGGGGCCAGCGGGTTCCTGCTCAAGGACGCGGGCCCGGCGCTGCTGGTGGAGGCCGTGCGGGCGGCGGCGCGGGGTGACGCGCTGGTCTCCCCCGGGATCACCGTGCGGCTGCTGCGCCACTTCGCCGCGACTCAGCGACCCGCCGTTCCCCAGGTGGGCCTCACCGGGCGGGAGGCCGATGTGGTGCGGGCCGCCGCGCGCGGGCTGACCAACTCCGAGATCGGCCGTGAGCTGCACCTGTCGCTGTCCACGGTGAAGACGCACCTCGCCGCGGTGCAGGCCAAGGTGGGGGCGCGCAACCGGGTGGAGGTGGCGGCGTGGGCGTGGCGCACCGGTCTGGCCGAACAGGACGGACGCGGGCCGACCGGTCTGCCGGGCTCGGGCTCGGCAGGCCGGTCGGGGTCGTCTAGCTGACGGTCTTGACGGTGAGCTGGTTGCCGGGCGGGGTGGCCGAGCAGCCGGTGCCGGGCAGCGGCAGGAACATCGACGCGGTGTCGTGCGGCGGGTAGACGCGCAGGCCGCGGGTCTCGGTCGGCTGGCAGGCCGCCGGGTCGAAGTTCTGCACGTTCACGAAGCCGATGACCGTCGAGGACGACACACCGGGTGCCATGGTCACCGGGGCGCCCTTGGTGCCGTCCCGGTAGGCGGCCGGGCCGACCTGGTGGCCGTCGTCGCCGGTGACGTAGGAGACGCCGGGGAAGCCCTGCATGGTGCAGGTGCGGCTGCCCGCGTTGGTGAAGACCAGCGTCCGGTAGACCGTGCCCGCGGCGCCCTCACCGTCGCGGATGGACAGCTTCAGGTCCGCGGCCTTGCAGTCGCTCGCCCCGGCCGCGCCGTCGGCGGCCTCGGCTTCGCTGGCCGCCCGGGTGGGTTGGGCCGCGGCGGGCGACGGGGCGGGGGCCGGTGCCGCGGTCGTCGGCGGTGCGCCGAGCGTGGCGGTGCTGGTGACGGGTTGGTCCACGGATGTGATCGACGGCGGCGGTGCGGCAGAACCCGCGTTGTCGGCCGCGGCCCCGCACCCCGCGGTGGCGGCGGCGACCAGGATTCCGGTCGCGATCAGGAACTTTCGCCCGAACGTGTGAGCGTTCACAGCAGATCTCGCCTCCAGACGTACCCCGGACTAGCTGGATGGTCCACTCAGTGGACGCGCACGCCCCCCGAAAGGTTGTCTCTTAACCAGAGATACCCACAACCGGCTAATCAGCAACATGACAAACCGGGCATCTCCGCACCGCCGGTTCGCTGCCCGGCCGGGTGTGTGCCAGCCTCCTCGAACCACACCGCTGCCCGGCACCACGCGTGCCCGGCGGCCGGTCCGGTGCTCGACGAGCTGGACGACGGAGTGCCCACTGTGCAGAAGAAGCTGCCCACCCCCGGGTTGAGCGGGGTCGTCGCAACCCGTGTCGCGCCGGTGATCCGGCCCACCCTCACCGCTGCGGCCCTGCTGCTCGCCGCGAGCTGCTCCGCCGGCGCCACGCCCGCGCTCCCGCCGCCCACCTCCGCCCCACCCGCCCCGGTTCGGACGCCGGTCGCGGGCGCCGTGCTCCCCGGGGCGGTGGCGGGCCTGGGCCTGCTCGACGGGGCGGCGGTGGGGACGTTGGCGGTGCGCGTCCCCGGTGAGGGTGAGCTGACCTCCGACGTGCGCGGGCGCTGCTCGCCGGACGCCACCGGCACCGAGGTCGCGGTGAGCTCCACCGGGGGTGCGGCGGTGCAGGTGCGGCTCGGCGGCCGGTCCTCGCTGGCGGTCAAGGACGGTGAGCTGGACTTCGGCGCCGACCTGCGGCCCGGTGACTACACCGTGGCCGCACCCCGGCTGCGCGTCACCACCGGGTTCGGCGCCGCGGGCAGGCTCGAACTGGACGTCACCTGCGGGTGAGCGGGTTTTTCCCAGTTCCGCGATGGGAACGGAACCGCCCGATCTGGGGCTGGTTCACCGCCGCGGCGGGCCAGTAGCGTCACGGCATGGGGAGTGGGGGTGCGCGCTCACGAGCCGACCACAGGTTGCGCTGGCTGCTGGGCTCCAGCGCGCTGTCGAACCTCGGTGACGGCATCGGCAAGGTCGCCTTCCCGCTGCTGGGCGCCAGCGTCACCCGCGACCCGGTCCTGATCGCGGGCCTGTCCGCCACCTCGTTCCTGCCCTGGCTGCTGTTCGCCCTGGTCAGCGGGGCGCTGATCGACCGGGTCGACCGGCGCCGGGCGGTGCTGCTGGCCAACGCCGCCCGGGCGGTGATCGTCGGCGGCCTGACCGTGCTGGTGCTGCTGGACTCGGCGTCGATCTGGCTGCTCTACGCGGTGGCGCTGGTGCTGGGGTCGGTGGAGACCATCGCCGACAGCGCCGCGCAGGCCCTCGTCCCCGCCGTCGTGGACCGCGACGGGCTGGAGTCGGCCAACGGCAAGCTCCAGTCGGTGGAGATCGTCGGCCAGACGTTCCTCGGCGGGCCGCTGGGCAGCATCACCTTCGCCCTGTTCGCCGCGCTGCCGTTCCTGCTCAACACCGCCGGTTTTGTGGTCGCCGCGATCCTGCTGGTGGCCCTGCGCGGCCACTACCGGCCCACCACCACCGGCCCGGCGCCGCGCCTGCGCGAGCAGTTGGGCGAGGGCCTGCGGTGGGTGCGGACCCGGCCGCTGATGGTGCGGCTGGTGCTGATCGCCCTCGGGCTGGCGCTGACCTCGGAGCTGGCGCAAGCGCTGCTGGTGCTCTACGCCCTGCAGGACCTGGGGCTCGACGAGGCGGCGTTCGGCCTGTTCGCCCTGGTCGGCGGCGTCGGTGGGCTGCTCGGCGCGGCGGCGGCGCCGCGGCTGAGCCGGGTGCTGCCGCGCAGGCTGGTGCTGGTGGCCTCGGTCGCGGCGTGCGGGCTGGGGTTCCTCGGCATGGGGCTGGTCCGCGACCCGATCACCGCCAGCCTGCTGTTCGGGCTGTTCGCCGCGGCGGTGGTCGTGGTCAACGTCATCCTGGGCACCCTGCGGCACGCGCTGGTCCCGGAGCACCTGTTCGGCCGGGTGCTCGGGGTGTGGCGGACGGCGGTGTGGGGCGGCATCCCGATCGGGGCGCTGCTGGGCGGCCTGCTGGCCCGCGGCATCGGGACACCCGGGGTGTTCCTGGTGTCCGGCGCGTTGCAGCTCGCGCTGGCCGCGGTCGTCTGGTGGACGATGTCGCGGCACGGTGCCGAGGTCGACACGCTGGGCGCCGAACCGGCGGCCGTCCCCGCGGAGTCCTCCGAGGTGGAGTCCTAGGCAGTGTCCTCAAAGCCCGGGATTGTGCTGGTGTGCCCGGCTGGGTGAATGTGCTTGGCCGGGGGTGCCTCAGACCTCCACGCCGGTCCACTCCAGGCAGTGCCAGCCCTCGCCGCGGGCTTCCAGGAGGACGTGGCCGGTGTTGGCCAGCAGGTGGGTGCCCGCCAGTTCCGGGGTGACGTTGTCGGCGAGCCACTCGGCGGCCAGCCGGATGACGCCGCCGTGGCTGACGGCGACGACCAGGCCGTCCTCGTGGCGGTGGCGGGCGACGATGTCGTCGACGGCGGCCAGGTAGCGCGTCCGGAGGGAGGCCCCGGTCTCGCCGCCGGGCATCAGGGTGTCCAGGTCACCGGCCACCCAGTTCAGGTACACCTCCCCGAAGGCGAGGATCGCCTCCTGGTCGCCCCGGCCCTCCAGGTCGCCGCACTGGAGTTCGTGCAGGCCCTCGACGACCTGCACGGTGTGGCCGTGCGACTTGGCGACCGGTTCGGCGGTCTCCTGCGCGCGGGTGGCCGTGCTGGCGTAGACGGCCAGCACCGGTTCGTCGGCGAGGCGCTCGGCCAGCGCGGCGGCCTGCTGCCCGCCCAGCTCGGTGAGGCCCGGGCCGGGTGGGCGCGAGTCGAGCAGGTGCAGCACGTTCGACGGCGTCTCGCCGTGCCGGACGAGCATCAGGCGCAGGCTCACGCGTGCTCCCCCTTCCGCAGACCGGCCAGCCAGCCGGTGGATTGCGCGTAGTCGGCGTCGGTGTTGGCGGCGGGGGCCGCCGCGGCGGTGGACCGGTCGGCCTTCGGGTACGAGCCGAGGAACCGCACGAGCTGGCTGCGCCGGTGCAGCGCGGCCAGCGCGTCGCCCACCCGCTGCTCGGCGACGTGCCCGTCGAAGTCCAGGTAGAAGCGGTACTCGCCGAACCGGTTGCGCAGCGGCCGGGACTCGATGCGGGACAGGTTGATCCCGCGCAGCGACAGCTCGGTCAGCATCGCGGCCAGCTCCCCCGGCCGGTGCGAGACCACCGCCAGCACCGACGTGCGGTCGGCGCCGGTCGGCTCGGGCAGCGTCCCGGGGCGGGCCAGCAGCAGGAACCGGGTGACCGCGTCGGGTTCGTCGGCCACGTCCTCGGCCAGCGCGGCCAGCGGGTAGTGCTCGGCGGCCACCGGGGCGGTCACGGCGGCGTCGTAGCGGCCCTCGCCGACCCCGACCGCGGCGGCGGCGGTGGAGGTGGCGGCCACCTGGGTGGCGCCGGGCAGGGTGTTCGCCAACCAGGCGCGCACCTGGGCCAGCGCGTGCGGGTGGCTGGCCACGGTGCGCACGTCGGCGGCGGCGGTGCCGGGGCGGGTGAGCACGGAGAAGCGGATGGGCAGCACGTGCTCGGCGACCGCGACCACCGGTTCGCCGACGGCCAGCGCGTCCATCGTGGCCGACACCGCGCCCTCGACCGAGTTCTCCACCGGCACGCAGGCCAGGTCGGCCCCGCCCGCGCGCAGCGCGTCCACCGCGTCGGGGATCGTGGTGTGGGGGACGAGCTCGGCGCGCGCGTCGAAGGTGCGGGCCGCCTGCTCGGTGAACGTTCCCCGGGGCCCGAAGTAGGCGATGATCGGCACGCGGTTCACCCTACGCAGGGGGCCTCCGACCTCGGTTGGCCACCACCGGTTGTGGTGCTGGTTACCGAACGGCGGTTACGCGGCGGTGCTCGGGAGTGCCATGCTGGGACCCGTGACCGCGGATTCGGAGACCGGGACGGCGTCCCCGCACGGCCACCTCGCTGGCGGACCGCAGCTCGTGCTCTGCGCGGTGCACGCGGACCTCGCCGAGGCGTGGGACTCCGCCGCCGCGGGCAGGCCGGAGATCCGGGTGCACCGCGGTTCCCTGCTGGAGGTCGACGCGGACGCGGTCGTCTCCCCCGCCAACTCCTTCGGGTGGATGCGCGGCGGCATCGACGCGGTCTACACCGCCGCCTTCCCCACGGTCGAGCAGTCGGTGCGCAGCGCGGTGCTGGCCTACCACGGCGGTGAGCTGCCGGTCGGCGAGGCGCTGATCGTGCCCACCGACGCGGTGCGCCCGGCGTGGTTGATCACCGCCCCCACCATGCGCGAACCCGGTGTGCTGCTCCCGCCGGACACCGTGCACCCCTACCTGGCGGCCCGCGCGGTCTTCCGGCTCTGGCGCGACGGCGCGCTCGACGACGGCACCCCGGTCCGCGAGGTCGTCCGCACCATCGCGGTGCCGGGCCTGGGCACCGGGGTCGGCCGGGTGCCGCCCGCCGCGTGCGCCCGCCAGCTCGCCGCGGCGTGGGACGAGGTCTTCGCGGGCGTCTGAGCCGGATCGCTCAGGTGCGGGAGGGTGACGACGCGCGGTCGCGCTCACCGGGGTGAGTGAAATCGCCGCCACGTCATGTGCGCCACACCAAACCGTCGCCCGATCGGTGTAATCGGTCACAGCGCAAACACCCGGTGAACACTTACGTTGGCGGCGTACGCACCACCCAACTCGGCGAGGAGTCGGTCATGACCCGGGTGCGCGAGCTGAGCCCGTACGTGGAGCTCCGCCGGGAGCAGTGGCGGCAACTGCGCCGGTCGACGCCCCTCCCGCTGACCCTCGACGAGCTGGTCGCCCTGCGCGGCCTGCGCGACCCGGTCGACCTGGAGGAGGTCGTCGACGTCTACCTGCCGCTGTCGCGGCTGATCTCGTTGCAGGTGGCGGCTCGGCAGCGGCTGTACCAGTCGACCAGGGAGTTCCTCGGCGAGGACCCCAAGGTCGGCGACAAGGTGCCGTTCGTGATCGGCATCGCGGGCAGCGTGGCGGTCGGCAAGTCGACCACGGCCCGGCTGCTGCGCACCCTGCTGGCCCGCTGGCCCGACCACCCGCACGTCGACCTGATCACCACCGACGGCTTCCTGTTCCCCAAGGCCGAGCTGCTGCGCCGGGACCTGATGAGCCGCAAGGGCTTCCCGGAGAGCTACGACCGCCGCGCCCTGCTGCGGTTCGTCTCCGAGGTGAAGTCGGGGGCCGCGGAGGTGCGCGCCCCGGTCTACTCGCACCTGGCCTACGACATCGTCCCCGGCGAGGAGCAGGTGGTCCGCCGCCCGGACATCCTCATCGTCGAGGGCCTCAACGTCCTGCAACCGGGCGCCCGACTCGCCGTGTCCGACCTGTTCGACTTCTCCGTCTACGTCGACGCCCACACCGACGACATCGCGCGCTGGTACGTCGACCGGTTCCTGGCCCTGCGCAGCACCGCGTTCGCCGACCCCGCCTCCCACTTCCACCACTACGCCTCCCTGACCGACGAGCAGGCGTCGGCGGAGGCGGCGAAGCTGTGGAAGCAGACCAACGAACCGAACCTGGTCAACAACATCCTCCCCACCCGCCCCCGCGCCACCCTGGTCCTGCGCAAGGGGTCGGACCACCGCATCAGCAGGGTCCGACTCCGTAAGCTCTGAGTCGTGATCCGGGTGCTGCTGGTGGACGACCACGAGGTGGTCCGCCGCGGCCTGCGCGACCTGCTCGACGGCGAACCCGACATCGAGGTCGTCGCCCAGGCGGGCGGGGTGGCCGAGGCCCTGGTGCGCGCCCGGGCGTCGACCCCGGACGTGGCGGTGGTGGACGTGCGCCTGCCGGACGGGGACGGGGTGGGGCTGTGCAGGCAGCTCGGCGGGCTCGACCCGGCACCGCACTGCCTGGTGCTCACCGCGTTCGACGACGAGCAGGCGCTGGTCGAGGCGATCATGGCGGGGGCCGCGGGGTACCTGCTCAAGCAGGTGCGCGGGCAGGACCTGGTGACGGCGGTGCGCGAGGTGGCCGCCGGGCGGTCGCTGCTGGACCCGGTGACGACGGCCCGGGTGCTGGAGCGGATGCGGCGCAGCGCCGAGGCCGACGAGCTGGCGGGGCTGACCGAGCGGGAGCGGGCGGTGCTGGAGCTGATCGGCGAGGGGATGTCGAACCGGGAGATCGCCGAGCGGCTGTTCCTGGCGGAGAAGACGGTGAAGAACTACGTGACGTCGGTGCTGGCGAAGCTGGGGATGCAGCGGCGGACGCAGGCGGTGGCGTGGATCGCCCGCCGGGAGAAGCGCTGAGGTCCGGTGTCGCCCGCGAACCGGGGCACCGGTGGGTCGTCGAGTCCCCCGGCCGACCGATCCCGGCTGGGTTGACCCTGACCCTGCGTCAGGGTTGGAGCCTTGCCGGGTGATGAACAGCAGCACTCCCCCGGCTCGGCTCGCCCCGCCGGTCGGCGGGTTCCAGGAGGTCGGGGGTCGCCGGGTCTTCGCGCACCGCGCGGGCAGTGGTGGACCGGCCGTGGTGTTCCTGCCGGGCGCGGGCGCGGTCGGCCTGGACTACTTCGGGGTCCAGCAGCAGATTTCGCGATTCACCACCGCGGTGGTGTACGACCGTGGCGGTACCGGCTACAGCGATCCCCTCGCACTGCCGCGGACCGCCGCCGCGGTCGCGGCGGAACTGCGCGAGCTGTTGCGCGCGCTGGAGATCCCTGCCCCGTGCGTCCTCGTGCCGCACTCCCTCGGCGCCCTCTACGCGCACCGGTTCGCGCAGTTGTACGCCGAGGACGTGGCGGGACTGGTCTGGCTGGACGGCCTGCACCGCGACTGGGACGAGTTCATGCCGCCCGCGGCGCACCTCGCCGCGACCGAACGGGCGGCGCCCGGTCCGGAGCAGCTCGAACGGATGCGCCCGGCCCTGCGCGAGATGCGCGCCGAGCTGCTGGCGGACTACCCGGACCACGTGCGGCAACCGCTGATCGACGCCCACGACAGCGACCAGTGGATCCGGGCAGGCGTCGCCGAGCGCGGCGCGCTGGTCGAACTCGCCGCCGAACTGCGGGCCGGTCCGGACCTCCCCGACGTCCCGGTGGTCGCGCTCAGCGTCCTGGCCCAGGAGGAGACGCGGGACGGCCGCGGGAGGATGGACGCGGCCCTGGTGGGAGCGGTCTCGCACGGGGAGCAACGCACCCTCACCGACACCCTCCACCACCGGCTCTGCTTCGACCGCCCCGACGCCGTGGTCCAGGCGATCCGCGACGTCGTCGACCGGGTGGCCCGTCCCTAGACTCGACGGCGTTCCCCGAGACCGGAGGCGGACGGTGCTCACGATCGGCCAGCTCGCGGCGACCGCGGGCGTGACCGTGCGCACCGTCCGCCACTACCACCACGTCGGCCTGCTGCCCGAACCCGAGCGCGACGCCTCCGGCTACCGCCGCTACAGCGCGCAGGCGGCGGTGGACCTCATCCGGATCAGAACCCTCGCCGACGCCGGTGTTCCCCTGGCCCGCATCGACGCGCTGCTGCACGCCCAGCCGACCGAGTTCGCCGCGGCCATCGCCGACATCGACGCCGAGTTGCGGCGCAGGGCCGACCGGATCACCGAGTCCCGCCGCCGGATCGCCGAACTGACCAGCGGCGAACGGCTCGTCCTGCCGCCCGAGGTGGTCGCCACCCTGGACCGGATGCGCGACCTCGGGATCAGCGAACAGCGGGTGCTGCTCGAACGCGACTCGTGGATCCTGGTGCAGGCCCTGGACCCGGGCACCCTGCCGCAGCGGGTGCTGGACAAGAACGCGGGCTTCGACGACCCCGAGACGATGCGCCTGTACCGCGCCTGCGACGAATCGGCCGACTGGGACCCGCACGACCCGCGCCTGGACCGGCTCATCAACGACCTGGACGCGTGGGAGGTCGCCCACGAACGGGACAGCGGCGAACCGAGCAGCCTGCGGCTGATCTCCTCCCGGATCGCCGAGGCGTCACCGGCCTGGCAACGCGTCCTCGACGCACTCGCCCACCGCGCCCAGCGGCGCCGAACCGCCGGTCACGGCATCAACGCGGGTCCTCCCGCTGGCACCGGCGACCCGACCGGGAACCGAACGGCCTGCTGAGACCGGCTCAGGTCCGGGTGAGCCGGGGGACGAAGAGGAGCATGGTCCACGCCGTGCGGCGCAAGGGCTTGCGGCCCGTGGCTGTCACCTCGGGTCAGGCGAGGGGGACTTCCCAGGTGACGGTGGTGCCGCTGCGGGGGCTGGAGCGGACTTCGCAGTGCCCGCCCGCGCTCTCGGCGCGTTCGCGGATGTTCTGCAACCCGCGCTTGGTGATGCCCCGGGGGATGCCGCAGCCGTCGTCGGCGACGGTGAGGCGGAGGGTGGTGGGGGTGCGGCGGAGGTGGACCGCGACGCGCATGGCGCCTGCGTGGCGGACGACGTTGGAGAGGGCTTCGCGGAGGGCGGCCCTGGCGTTGTCGGCGACTGGCACCGGGACGCCGCGGATGTCGCCCGTGAGGTCGAAGGACGGGGTGAAGCCGAGGAGTTCGCGGGCGGTGTCGACCTCGGCCTGGGCTGATTCGGCCAGGTCGGTGGCGGGTTCGTCGGGTTCGGGGTTGCGCAGGGTGCGGACGACCGCGCGGACGTCGGCGATGGCGGTGTCGAGCTGGTCGACGGCTTCGGCGAGGCGGGTGGCGTCGGCCCGGGGGAGTTTGCGGGTGGGGCGGCGGGCGAGGAGGTCCAGTTGCATACCGGCGGCGTAGAGGCGCTGGATGATCACGTCGTGCAGGTCGCGGGCGATGCGTTCGCGTTCCTCGTAGAGGTCGACCCGGTTGCGGGCGGTGGCGCCCTCGGCGAGGACGAGGACGAGGCCCGCTTGGGCGGCGAACGCTGTCAACATGTCGACCGTGTCGCGTTGGAACGGTTCGGCGCGGCGCTTGCGGTAGACGGTGAGCGCGCCCAGCCTGCTCTCCCTGGTGCCGAAGGGGGCGGCGGCGAAGGGGCCGTAGACGCTCAGCTCCCTGGGCACGTACGGGGCGGTGCGCGGGTCGGTCGTCACGTCGTCGGCCACGATCGGGACGCCGCCGCGGGCGACGCGGGCCGCGGAGGAGCGGGGGGACAGGACCACGCCGACCGGGTCGGGGTCGCGGGCGCCCGCCGCCGCCTCCACGGTCAGCGAGCCGTCCGGGTTGCCCGCCATGACCAGGCCGAGGTCGGCCTCGGCCAGTTCCGCCGCCGCCCGGACGACGCGGTCCAGCACCGCGGCGGGGTCATCGCCCGCGAGCGCCGCGGTGGCGATCTCGGTTGACGCGGTCAGGGTCCGCGCGGCCAGGGTCGGGTCCATGAGCTTCATCAGGTTAGGCGCTCACCGGGTCCACGACGCGTACCCGACCGTGTGAGACAGCCAGCACCACGTCGGCCGCGGCGGCCTCTTCGGGGTGGTGGGTGACGTGGACGACGGTGCCGGGGTGGGCGGCGACGGCGGCGCGGACGTGCTCGGCGTTCTCCCGGTCCAGGTGGGCGGTGGGCTCGTCGAGCAGCAGCAGGTCCGCCCCGGTGAGCAGGGCGCGGGCGAGGGCGACGCGCTGCGCCTCGCCGCCGGAGAGGGTGGTGGCGGTGGTGTCGAGCGGCAGGTGCAGGCGGACCTGCGCCAGTGCGGCCCGCAGTTGCGCGTCGGTGGCCCCCGGGTCGGCGAGGCGGAGGTTCTCGCGCAGGGTGGTCGAGACCAGCATGGGTTCCTGCGGGCACCACGCCACCGCGTCCGGCCTGCTCACCGTCCCCCTCTCCGCGTCGAGGAACCCGAGCAGCAGCGCCACCAGCGTCGACTTGCCCGACCCCGACGGTCCGACGACCGCCACCCGCTGCCCCGCGCGTATCGCCAAGTCGACATTTTCCAGCGCGGGTTCGGCGGCCCCCGGCCACCGGGCGGTCACGCCGTCGAGGCGGATGCCGGGGGCGGGGGTCACCGACCGCTCGACGGGTTCGGGGGCGGGCAGCGCGGTCCGGGCGTGCGCCGCGCGGAGCGGGGCGAGGTTCACCGCCGCCGTGGTCAGCGGCACCAGGGCTTCGGCGAGCGCCAGCGGGATGAGCCCCACGATCGGCACCAGCACCGGGTCCAGCCCGGACACGGCCGCCAGCGCGACCCCGACCGCGGTCGCCGCCCCCAGGGCGAGCGTGATCACCGCCTGCCCGGCGCCCGCCCCGAACGCCTGGCGGCGGGCCGCGACCACCAGCGCCCTGTCCGCCACCGCGATCGCGGCCCGCCGCCGGTCCGCCTCGCCGAACGCGAGCAGTTCGGCCGCGGCGGTGAACAGCGTCTGCGTCCCCGCCGCGATCCGCCGCTTCCCCGCCGCGAGCGCCCGGCCTGCCCGCCGTTCGGCGACCACGGCCACCGCGGGTCCGACGAGCGCGGCCACCGCGACGGCCAGCGCCAGGGCCAGCCCGGCGCCGGGCAGCACCGCCGTCTGCACCGCGACCGCCACCACCGCCACGCAGCCCGCCACGATCGGCGGCACGAGCACCCGCAGGCCCAGGTCGCGCACGGCGTCGACGTCGTCCACCAGCCGCCGCACCCCCTCGCCGCGGCGCAGGCCGAGCGTGTGGGCGGGGCCGAGGCGCACCAGGTCGGTCCACAGCCGCACCCGCAGGCCGGTGGCGATCCGGAACGCCGCGTCGTGGCTGACCAGGCGTTCCAGGTAGCGCAGCCCGGCCCTGGCGAGCCCGAAGAAGCGCACGCCGACGACCGCGACCGACAGCACCAGGATCGGCGGTTGCTGCGACGCCCGCGCGATCAGCCACCCCGACAGCGCCGTCAGCGCCACCCCGCACACCAGCGCCGCCGCCCCCAGCAGCGCCCCGCCGACGAGCCTGCGCGTCACCAGCGACCGCAGCGGCGGCCGGTCCGCCACCGCCTCGACCGCGGGTGCGACCGCCGCCCCCGGCTCCGCGACGGCTTCCCCGTCCGCCACCCGGTGCGTCGCCAGCAGCACCGCCACCCCCCGGTCGGCGGCCCGCCGCACCGCGCCCATCACGTACGCCGCCGCGGCTGCGTCCAGGTGCGCCGTGGGTTCGTCCAGCACCAGCAGCCGCAGCCCCGGCCGGGCCAGCGCCCGCGCCACCGCCACCCGCTGTCGCTCCCCTGTGGACAGTTCGGCGACCGGCCTGCCCACGGCGTGTTCGATCCCCACCTCGCGCGCCCACTGCACCGGCACGTCCACCACGTCCGAGGCGAACACCGGCCGCTGCGGTACCCACCCGACCAGCCGCCGCCACGCCTCGACGTCCAGTTCCCCCAGCGGAACCCCGTCCACCTCGACGGAACCGCCCGTGGGCGCGACGAACCCCAGCAGCACCCCGAACAGCGTCGACTTCCCGCTGCCGCTCGGCGAGTCCAGCCGCACGACCTCCCCCGGCCGCACGGTCAACGACACCCCGTCCGGCGCGAAGCCCTCCCGCCGCCGCACCCGCAGCCCGGAGACCCGCAGTTCGGCGAAGTCCGCCACGGCGACCCCGCCCGCGCGCGGCACCTCGGGCACGGCCGCGACCCGGCGGACCGCCTCCAGCCCGTCCTCGCTGGCGTGGTGCGCCGCGCCCGCCGCCCGCAGCGGCAGGTAGCACTCCGGCACCACGACCAGCACGAACAGCCCCACGGCCAGCGACAGGTCCCCCGCGACCAGCCGCAGGCCGATCACCACGGCGACCAGCGCGACCGACAGCGTGGCCACCAGTTCCAGGGCGAACGCCGAGGTGAACGCCACCCGCAGCACGCCCAGGCTGCGCTTCCGGTGCGCCTCGGACACCTCGCGCACGGTCCGCGCTTGGGCTTCCGCGCGCCGGAACGCGGCGAGCACCGGCAGCGCCCCGACCAGCTCCACCAGGTACCCCGACAGCCGCTCCAGCGCCGCCGCGGCCGGTCCGACGCGGTCTTCGGTGTAGCGGCCGATGACGATGGCGAACAACGGGATCAGCGGCACGGTCAGCGCGACCACCACCGCCGAGGGCCAGTCCACGAACAGGATCACCGCGCCAACGCCCAGCGGTGCCGCGACGGCGGTGACCAGGGCGGGCAGGTACACCGCGAAGTAGTCGTCGAGCGCGTCCAGCCCGCGCGTGGCGAGCGCGGTCAGCTCACCCGCGCCCCGCTCGGCGATCCACTCCGGACCCGCGGCCAGCGCCCGGTCGAGCACCAGGGCGCGCAGTTCGGCCTTGGCCCCGGCCGCCGCGCGCACGGCCACGACCTGCGTCGCCCACGACAGCAGCGCCCGCGCGACCACCGCGCCCGCCAGCACCGGCAGCGCCCACGGCGGGGGCCCGGGACCGGTGACGACCCCGGCCACCGCCGCCGCGAGCGCCCACGCCTGCACGACCACGGCCACCGCCGCCAGCACGGACAGGGCGCCGCACCCCTGAAGCGCCCGCCGTGCCGACGGCGACAGCCCTGGCAGGGCCCCGAGGGGCCCGCGGCGGGCGGCCGGGGGTGGTCCCGACCGCCCACCTCCCCCGGTGTGCCGACTGGCGGGAAGGCCGTCACCGGGGGTGCTCATGGCACGTGCACGGGCGGGATGTGCGCCGTGCTCACGCGCTTGCGGAAGACCCAGTAGGTCCAGGCCTGGTAGACCAGCACGGCGGGCGTGCCGAACAGGGCGACCCAACTGATGACCTGGAGGGTGTACGGGCTCGACGCGGTGTCGGCGACGGTCAGCGACCACGCCGGGTCCAGGGTGGAGGGCAGGACGTTCGGGTAGAGCGCGCCGAACAGCGCCACCACCGCGGCGGCGATGACGACCCCCAGCGCGGCGAACGCCTGCCCCTCCCGTCCCCGGCCCAGTCGGTCGAACGCGACCGCACCGGCCGCCGCGGCCACCCCGACCGCGAGCCAGCTCCACCCCGCCCCCGCCTCCAGTTGCGCCAGCACGAGCAGCGCACCCAGCGGCGCCAGCGCCAGCGGTCCGAACCGCAGCGCCAGGTCCCGCGCCCGGTGCCGGATGTCCCCGTCGGTCTTGAGCGACAGGAACACCGCCCCGTGCACCAGGGCGAAGCCGACCAGTGCGACCGCGCCGAGCACGGTCTCCAGCCGCACCGAGGCGAACACCGAGCCCACCCGGTTCCCGTCGGCGTCGAGCGGGAGGCCGAACACGGTCGTCGAGATCAGCAGGCCGACCCCCAGTGCCGGGACCAGCGACCCGGTGAAGATCACCCGGTCCCAGGTGCGCCGCCAGCGGACCGAGTCGACCTTGCCGCGGTACTCGAAGGCCACCCCGCGCCCGATCAGGCCGAGCAGGATCAGCAGCACCGGCAGGTAGGTGGCGCTGAGCAGCGAGGCGTACCAGCCGGGGAAGGCGGCGAAGGTGGCGCCGATGGCCACGATCAGCCACACCTCGTTGCCGTCCCACACCGGCCCGATGGTGTTGACCATGACCCGGCGCTCGGTGTTGTCCTCGGCCAGCACCGGCAGCAGCATCCCGACGCCGAAGTCGAAGCCCTCCAGGAACAGGTAGCCCAGCCAGAGCAGGGCGATGACGCAGAACCAGACGACCGCGAGTTCCATGTCCCCTCCTCAGTAGGCGAACGCGAGCTTGTCGCCCGGCTCGGTGTCGTCGGTGTCCTTCGGCGGCATCACGCCTGCCACGCCTGCCCGCGCGTACCGCCTGATCAGGTAGAACTCCACCCCGGCGAGGACCGCGTAGACGGTGGTCAGCGCGATGAGCGAGGTCAGCACCTCGCCCGCGGTCACCCCGGAGACGCCGCGCGCGGTGAACAGCCACACACCGTCCACACCGGACGGGTTGGGTGCCACCACGAACGGCTGCCTGCCCATCTCGGTGAAGATCCAGCCGAAGCTGTTGCCCACGAACGGGGTGGCGATGCCCGCCAGGGCCAGCCGGGGCAGCCACTTCGAGCGCGGGGTCCGGCCCTTGCGGGTGAACCACAGCACGGCCGCCCCGGTCAGCGCCGACAGCGCACCGAAGCCGATCATGAACCGGAAGGCCCAGTAGGTGACCGGCAGGTTCGGCACGTAGTCGACCGGCTTGCCCGACAGCTCACCGAGCCGCTCGTCGACCGGGTAGTTGGTGCCGTAAGCCCGCTGGTACTCGGCCACGAGCTGGTCGATGCCGCGCACCTCGGTGGTGAAGTCGTTGTGCGCCAGGAAGGACAGCAGCGCGGGCACGGTGATGGACTTGACGCTCTCGCAGTCCGGCCGCGACACGTCACCGACGGCGAAGACCGAGAAGCTGGCGGGCTGCTCGGTGTGGCACAGCGCCTCGGCGGCGGCCATCTTCATCGGCTGCTGCTCGAACATCAGCTTGCCCTGCGCGTCCCCGCTGAGCGCCAGCGCCGCGAACGCGACCAGCCCCACCACCCCGCCGAGCTTCACCGACGCCCGCCACACCGGCTGGTCCTCGGGCTCGCGGCGGCACAGGTGCCAGGTGCCGATGCCGACCAGGAACGCCCCGGCCACCGCGAAGCAGCCCGCGATCGCGTGCGGCACGGCGGTCAGCGCGGTGTTGTTGCCCAGCACCGCCCAGATCGAGGTCAGCCGGGGCCGCCCGTCGACCAGCTCCACCCCCACCGGGTGCTGCATCCACGAGTTCGCCGCCAGGATGAAGTACGCCGAGGCGATCGTGGCCAGCGAGAACGCCCACGCGCAGGCCAGGTGCACCCGCTTGGACAACCGGTCCCAGCCGAAGATCCACAGCCCCAGGAACGTGGACTCGACGAAGAACGCGACCAGTCCCTCCATCGCCAGCGGCGCCCCGAACACGTCGCCGACGAACCGGGAGTACTCGCTCCAGGACATGCCGAACTGGAACTCCTGCACGATGCCGGTGACCACGCCCATGGCGAAGTTGACCAGCATCAACTTGCCCCAGAACTTGGTCATCCGCAGGTACTTCACGTCGCCGGTGCGCACCCACGCCGTCTGCATGCCCGCGACCAGCACCGCCAGACCGATGGTCAGCGGCACCATCAGGAAGTGGTAGACGGTGGTGATGCCGAACTGCCACCGCGCCAGGTCGAGTACGTCCACACCACACAGGGTCCGCCGGTCCGGGTCCCGTTCCCAGGTCTGCGGGTCCCCCTCGACCGGGACGTAGGTCCCGTGAGCGGGACCACCTGGTGCGGGCGCCCCGATCGGCTATGCTGACCCGCGGTAGAAGGGGAGTAGCCCCCAACGCCCCGATCGACATACTGACCCGGCTCGCCGGGTCCGGTCGGGCGGCCCCGGGAGATCCGAGGCGGGCGAGACCTTCGATCCAGGCACAGCCATGTGCCGGATCGAGGTCGCGCGCGTCCGAGGTCCGGCCTGAAATCAGGTCAGGGGTAAGCGCACCGATGGACGCGGTCGTCGTCAGCACTCTCGTGTCGTTCTGGGTCATCTTCGTCGCCGAACTGGGCGACAAGTCCCAGCTCATGGCACTGACCTTCGCCACAAGGTACAAGGTCTGGCCGGTCCTGGTCGGCATCACCGCCGCCACCGCCGTCGTGCACCTGGCCTCGGTGGCCATCGGCCACGGCTTGGGCTCGGCGCTGCCCACCGGGTGGATCAACCTGGCCGCCGCCCTGGCCTTCCTCGCCTTCGGCCTGTGGACCCTGCGCGGCGACGAGCTGACCGAGGACGAGAAGGCCAAGGCGAGCCGGGTCACCAAGTCGGTGGTGATCGCCGTGGGCACCGCGTTCTTCCTGTCCGAACTCGGCGACAAGACCATGCTCGCCACCATCACCCTGGCCACCGACTACGGCTGGTTCGGCGTGTGGCTGGGCTCCACGGTCGGCATGGTCGCCGCCGACGCGCTGGCGATCGTGATCGGCCGCGCCCTGGGCCGCAACCTCCCGGAGAAGGCCATCCGCTACGGCGCGGCGGTCCTGTTCTTCGTCTTCGGCGCCTGGCTGCTGGTGGAGGCGATCACCGAACTCACGTGAGCCCCAGGACGCGGCGGGTGGTCTCGTCGGTCTCGGCCACCCCGCGCCGGACGCCCTCCAACCGCTCGGCCAGGTCGGTGACCGGGTCGGCCTCGGGGAACGCGGGCGGCGAGGTCGCCAGCTCCACCGCGCGGGCCACCAGACCCGCCAGCCCGATCGCCCCGGACTCCAACTGGGCCAGCAGCCGGTCGCGGGCGGCGGTGAGCCTGCCGTGCACCTCCCGCTGGTCGCGCACCGAGGCCAGGGCCTTGTCCAGCTCGGCGCGCACGTCGTCGGCGCGGGCGTTGGTCCTGGCCGCCCGCAACCTGCGGTCGTCGGCGGCCAGGGTGCCCAGGTCGACGCGGGCCAGCGCCCGGTGCGTGGCGGTCACCCGGCCCGCGAGGCGGTGCAGGGTGTCGACCGTGCCGTTGACGGTCGCGGTCATGCCCACGACCTGCTCGGCCAACGGCCCCGGCGGCAACGCCCCGGCAACCTCGGCGAACTCCCGCTCGGCGTCGACGGCGCGGCGCAACCAGCCCGCCTCGTCGCTGAACCGGTCCACCTCCACGATCGGCCGCTGCCGCTCTGCCGGTTCCCGCTCGCGCTTGGAGCGCCCGAACAGGGCCACCTTGAGCAGCAGCACCCCCGCGCCGATCCCGGCGGCTGTGAGCGCAGGCAGGTGGGCGGCCCAGGCGGCGCCGCCCGCGACGGTGGCCACGAGCAGGCCCCAGGGTTCGACCAGGTGCTTCGCGTACCCCATTCAGGCCCCCTGGGAAGTCGCGGGGTCCGGGACCCGCGGGCGGAACCCGACCGATGGTGCCGGCTCGGAGCACTCGTGGACGGCAAACCGGCCTTGCACCTGAGCTCAAAGCCCGAGATTTTGGTGGTGGTGCCCGGGTGGGTCGATCTGCTCGGCCGTGTCCGTGTTGAAGAGCCCGGGATTTTTCTGGTGGTGCCCGGGTGGGTGGATCCGCTTGGGCGGGGCCCCTACGGCGATCATGTGCCCAGTGAGACCGAGTGAGGCGAAAAGAGTGCCTCACAGCCAGGGCAGGCTAGCAACATGATCGCCTTCCCCACCCAAGCAAATCCACCCACCCGGGCATACCCGTAGCCGGGCCGGCGGTTCGTTGGGTGGCTGGGTATCGCTGCGCCCGGTGGGGCTGCTGGTGGCTGGCCGCCGGGCCGCCGGGCTGGCGGGCTGGCGGGCTGGCGGGGTGGCGGGGTGGCGGGGTGGCGGGGTGGTTGGTGGGGTGGTTGGCGGCTGCGCTGGTGGGAGTTCGGCGTGGCCGGTCCCGGGGCCGCCGGTTTAGATGTGGTCGGCGGCGGCAGGCGGGGTTCGGCGTGGGCAGCCGCCGGGCAGGCGGGCGGCTTTGATGGGGTTCTAATCCCAGTCAGGCCCCCGGCGGGCCCAAGACCAGGCGTAGCGGGGGTCCTCGCGGGTGATCTCCGGGTCTGCCAGGTCGAGGGGGCGGAAGGTGTCGACCATGACCGCGGTCTCGTCGAAGCGCTCGGCGCCCAGGGACGCCTCGGCGGCGCCGGGCTGCGGGCCGTGGGTGAAGCCCGCCGGGTGCAGTGACAGGGAGCCGATGCCGATGCCGGAGCCCTTGCGCGCCTCGTAGTCGCCGCCGACGTAGAACATCAGCTCGTCGGAGTCGACGTTGGCGTGGTTGTAGGGGACCGGGACCGCGTCGGGGTGGTAGTCGACCTTGCGCGGGACGAACGAGCAGACCACGAAGTTCGGGCCCTCGAAGGTCTGGTGCACCGGTGGCGGCTGGTGGATGCGGCCGGTGATCGGCTCGAAGTCGCTGATGTGGAACGCCCACGGGTACAGGCAGCCGTCCCAGCCGACCACGTCGAACGGGTGCTGGGCGTAGGTGTAGCGGGTCAGGCCGGAGCGGTGGCGCACGAGCACGTCGACGTCGGTGCCCTCGACCAGCAGGGGCTCGGTGGGGCCGCGCTGGTCGCGCTCGCAGTACGGGGAGTGCTCCAGGAACTGGCCGCGGGTGGACAGGTAGCGCTTGGGCGGGCCGATGTGCCCGGTCGCCTCCACGGTGTAGAGCCGCAGGTCGCCCTCGGGCAGCACCCGGTAGGTGGTGGAGGTGGGGATCACCACGTAGTCGCCGTCGGTGACCGCCAGTGCGCCGTGGGTGGTCTCGACGGTGGCGGCGCCGCCCTGGACGTAGAGCAGTTCGTCGCCGACCGCGTTGCGGTAGAGCGGGCTCGGGGCGGAGGCCACGACGAAGGAGATCGTCACGTCCGCGTTGCCCAGCAGGGTGCGCCGACCGGTGACCGCGTCGGTGCCCGGGGCCCACTGCATCTCCTGGGTGCGCAGGTGCCTCGGCTTGAGGGGGCGGTTGGGCGCCAGCGGGGTCCGGAAGTCGTCGACGGCGACCGCGTCGACGATCGCGGTGGGCGGGTACCGGTGGTACAGCAGCGCCGAATCCGCCGAGAAGCCCTCGACGCCCATCAGCTCTTCTGCGTAGAGGGAACCGTCCGGTGAACGGAAGGTTGTGTGCCTCTTGCTGGGGATCTGCCCGACTTGGCGGTAGTAAGGCATAACTCCTCCGGTGTCCGTTAGTCGGACATCTTTGTTCAGTTGCCGGTACGCTACTAGCGTGTCAGCCGTGTCAAGCGCCGTTCCCCTGCCTCCGCCCGGCCCTCGCGGCATTCCGCCCCTGTTCGCGCGGCTTGTCGACGACGCCGCCCTGTTCCCCCCGGGGAACGCCGCCATGCCCGACGCGGTGCGCCTGCACCTCGACGGGCGGGCGGGCGAGCGCGCGGGCCTGATGGGCCTGTTCCTGTGCCAGGCGTCCCGCCTGCCCGAGCTGATCACCGAGTTGGTGAAGGCGAAACCGGCGAAACCGGTCGCGCTCTCGCTGGTGATCGACACCGGGCTGGGCGGGGTGCCGAAGGCGCTGTCGATCGTCGAGTCGCGGGCCGAGCTGCTCGCGCTGCGGATGGTCGAGATGCCCGCCCCAGCCGACATCGACGACGTCTGGCTGGAGCGGGTCAACGAGTTCGTCCCCGAGGACGTCATCCGGGTCGTGGAGCCCCGCCGCGGCGGGGCCGAGTGGCTGGAGGGCATCCGCCGGGTCGTCGAGCACGGCAGCTGGCCCAAGATCCGCACCGGCGGGCTGAGCCACGAGGCCTTCCCCAGCGTCGACGAGGTCGCCGACTTCCTGTCGGTGATCAGCGCGGGCGAGGCGTCGTTCAAGGCCACCGCGGGCCTGCACAACGCCGTCCGGCACACCGACGAGGCCACCGGCTTCACCCACCACGGGTTCCTCAACCTGCTGGTCGCCACGGCCCGGCTGCTCTCCGGCGGCGACGTCCGCGCGGCGCTGTCGGAGACCGACGGCAAGCTGCTGGCCGAGGAGGCGGGCGGGCTCAGCGACCAGGCCGCGCACGCGGTCCGCGCGGTTTTCGGCTCCTACGGCTCCTGCTCGCTGACCGACCCGGCGACCGACCTGGAAGGGTTGGGCCTGCTGTGACGGCCTCCTGGATCGACGACCCGGCGTTCACCGCCGCGGCCCCGTTCGGGCCGCAGACGCTGCCCTACGGGGTCGTGGAGACCCCGGACGGGCCCTCGGTGGCGGTGCGGGTCGGCGACCACGCGCTGCCGCTGCGCCCGATCGCGGCCGAGTTCGCCCCGGACCTGCGCGGGCTGGTCGCCGCGGCGTCGCTCGACCCGCTGCTGGCGGCGGGCAGGCCCGCGTGGTCGGTGCTGCGCGCCCGGCTGCGCGAGCTGGTGACGGCCACCGCCGCCCCGGCGGGCGCGGTCCTGCTGCCGCTCGCCGGGACGACCACGCGGCTGCCGTTCACCGTGGGCGACTACGTGGACTTCTACTCGTCGCGGGACCACGCGGAGAACGTCGGCCGCATCTTCCGCCCGGACGCCGAGCCGCTGCTGCCGAACTGGACGCACCTGCCGGTCGGCTACCACGGCCGGGCGGGCACGGTCGTGGTGTCCGGCACCGACGTGGTCCGCCCGCACGGGCAGCGCCGGGGGGCGAAGGGGCCGGAGTTCGGCCCGAGCACCCGGCTCGACATCGAGGCCGAGATCGGCTTCGTCTGCGGCGGCCCGGTGGCGGGCCGGGTGTCGACCTCGTCGGCCCCGGACCACATCTTCGGCGTGGCGGTGGTCAACGACTGGTCCGCCCGCGACATCCAGGCGTGGGAGTACGTGCCGCTGGGCCCGTTCCTCGGCAAGTCCTTCGCCACCTCCATCAGCGCCTGGATCACCCCGCTGGACGCCTTCGCCGCGGCTCGGGTGAAGGTGCCCGACCCCGGTCACCCCCGGCTGGACTACCTGGTGGAGGACCAGAACTGGGGCCTGGACCTGCGCCTGGAGGTGGTCTGGAACGGCACTGTCGTCTCCCGCCCCGACTTCGCGGGCATGGCCTACTCGTGCGCCCAGCAGCTCGCGCACATGACGGTCAACGGCGCCACCGTCCGCCCCGGTGACCTGTTCGCCTCCGGCACCGTCTCCGGCCCGGAGAAGCGCCAGCGCGGTTCGTTCCTGGAGCTGAGCTGGAGCGGCGAGGAGCCGATCACCCTCGACGACGGCAGCACCCGCACCTTCCTGGAGGACGGCGACACGGTGGCGATCACCGCCACCGCCCCCGGCCCGGACGGTTCGGTCATCGGCCTGGCCGAGGTCACCGGCACCGTGGTGGCAGCGCCCTGATGCCCGGCATCCGGTCCACCGGTCCCGCGCCGCGCCCGGCCCCGGCGGCGGGGAAGGAGAGCTCGCTGACCCTGGACCGGGGCCTGGCCCTGTTGCAGGCGGTGGCCGACGCGGACACCGAGGCGCCCACCATCAGCGACCTCGCCGTGGCCATCGGCGCCAGCCGGGCCGCGGTCTACCGGCTCCTGGTGCCGTTGCAGGCCCGCGGCCTGGTCCGGCGCGAGGGCTCGAAGGTGCGCCTGGGCCTGGGCCTGCTGCAACTGGCGGCGAAGGTCGCGCCGCAGCTTCGGGTGGCCGCCCTGCCCGTCCTGCGGGAGCTGGCCGAGGCCGTGGGCGCCACCGCGCACCTGACCGTCGCCGACGGGGACGAGGCGCAGGCCGTGGCGGTGGTCGAACCGTCGTGGACGACCTACCACGTGGCCTACCGGGTGGGCACCCGCCACGCGCTGCACCGGGGCGCGGCCGGGCGGGCCATCGGCCTGCGCGCCGAGGAGGCGCCGTGGACGAAGAGCACCGGCGAGCTGCAACCGGGCGCGCACGGCGTCGCGGCCCCGGTGCGCGGCGTCCTGGGCCTGCGGGCGAGCGTGGGCGTGGTCAGCTTCGAGCCGATGGCCGCCGAGGCGGTCGGCCCCGCCGTGGTGGAGGCGGCCCGGCTGATCGCCGAGGCGCTGCGCTGAGGAAATCTGCGCCGAGGAAACCCCTCCCCGGCAACGGGTCCGGTCACGGCCCGAACCGGGCGAGGTTCAGGTACGGGTACCCGGGCAGCCCGGCGACGGCCTCCGCACCGGGCGCGGGCACCCCCGCCACCCACAGCTTGCCGGTCCCGGCCACGTTCGCCCGCAGCGCCTGACTGGCCCGCGGCAGCGTCACCGGCACGGTCCGCCCGGCCACGACGGCCTGCGCGGTCACCGTCCGCGGCCCACCGTCGACAGCGGACTCCGCCAGCGTCGCGGGGACCGGGGTCCAGCCGCCGACGCCGAGCATCCGGTCCACCTTCGCCCAGTAGCGGACCTTCCGGACCCGCCAGGCCAGCAGCCCGGCGAGCAGCAGCGTCGCCAGCAGCACGAACAGCGTCAGCTCCAGCAGCTCCCCGGCGAAGTCCCGCCCGAGCAGGTCGGCGATGACCACCCCGGCGAACACCAGCAGGACGGTCGGGGCGATCAGCTCGGTGCGCGACCGCCGCCGCGGTCCGGCGATCAGCCGCGACACCACCGCGTCCGCCGCGGCGACCGGCGCCCGCACCGGGGCGGGCTGCGCCACCTCGACCTCGTACCCCGCGGCGACGTCCGCGGTCGTCACCCTGGCCGCGCCCAGCGGCAGCGCCAGCCCCGAGGAGCGCAGCGCGACCCAGCCGCCCGCGTCCGGTCCCACCAGCCACACCCGACCGGTGCGGGCGAAGACCTGCTGCACCGCCCACGGCAGCGCGGCGGCCACCAGCGCGTGCCGCGTGCCGTCCGGTTCGGTCACCAGCAGCGGCGTCCTCCCCCGGGCGGGTCGGAACACGGTGACCGCCGCCCGCCGCCACGGCTGCGTCGCGAGGAGCCGGGCCGCGGGCCGCAACCACATCCCGTACAGGTGGGCGGTGAGCAGGGAGGCGATCACGAACGCCAGGGCCGCGATGGTCAGCACGGCCACGACCAGCCAGGACACCCCCGCCGCGGCCAGCCAGGCGGCGGGGGCGCCGAAGGCCAGGGCGGTGGCGGGCAGGGCGAACAGCGGCAGCCGCAGCGCCCGCAGCGCCCGCCCGGTGACCCCATCGGACAGTGCCGGGACGTCCGTGGGCGGTTCGACCGCGGGCGCCTCCCGTTGCGTCGCGCTCATCAACCCTCCACCCTGGTGCGATGTCTCGGCAGCGTAACCAGTTGGTGGGATGTGCGGACACCGCCTTTCGCGGAGGCGCCCCGGCAAGTTAGGGTTACCTAACCCAGGAGGTGTGCCAGTGAGCAGAGCAGACGCCCCGCGGCCCCCGGCACCACAACCCCCCGAGCGCGCCAGGACCATGGCCGCCCTCGGTGGTCGGGCCACCCTCGTCCCCGCGGGGGACCCCACCCGCACCGACCGCTTCACCCCGCTGGTCCACCACGTGCACGCCGACGCCTCGGTGAGCGTCCTGCTGCCCGACGACCACGAGCTGGTCGCCACCGCCTGGCAGGCGCCGCGCGGCGAACTGGCCACCATGGTGGAACTGGCCGACCCGGCGCCGGTCCCGCTGCGCGAGTCCATCCGCGGTCTGCTGTGGATCACCGGCTGGCTCCGCGCCCTGTCCGACGACGAGGCCCGCGCCCTGGCCGTGGTGGTCGCCGCCGACCGGCCGGACCCGCGGCTGCTGGACCTCGGCCACGGCGCCGCCCTGCTCAAGCTCGTCCCGGCCTCGCTGGTCCTGGCCGACGGGGAGGGCACCCACCCGGTGCCGCTCGACGCCTTCGCCGCCGCCGAGCCCGACCCGTTCGCCGCCCAGGAGGCGGGCTGGCTGCGGCACCTGGAGGTCTCCCACACCGACGTGGTGGGCGCCCTGGTGCGGCACCTGCCGGAGGAGTTGCGCGGCGGCCACGTCCGCCCGCTGGGCCTGGACCGCTTCGGCCTGCGGCTGCGGGTGGAGGCGACGGACGCCGACCACGACGTGCGGCTCGCGTTCTCCCGCCCGGTGGGCACCCCCGCCGAGCTGAGCACCGAGCTGCGCAGGCTGGTCGGCTGCCCCTTCCTGGCCGCGCAGCGCACCTGACCGCGGCCCCGGGTAGCTTCGCCGGGTGCGAGCCTGGTTCTTCCCCCCGCGCCCGGACCGGTGGCTGGTCGACGACCCGCGAGAACGGCGCCTCATCCGCGTCGAGCTGCTCATCGTCTTCGCCATCACCCTCGGTCTCACGGGCCTGAGCAGCCTGCTGTCCCTGGTCGACTCGCTCTTGCAGCCGGTGGCGCTGAGCCAGCAGACGGTGGCGATCAACGTCCCGCAGGCCGACCTGGGTGTGCTGGACCTGCTCAAGCAACTGGTCGGCGTCATCCGGTTGACGGCGTGGGGCGCGCTGGGCGTGTACCTGCTGTACCGGGCGGGCTTCACGCTTGCGGCAATCGGGTTGGACGCGTCCCGAAAGATGTGGGACGCCCTCGGCGGGCTGGGTCTGGCCGCCCTCATCGGCATCCCCGGCCTGGGGTTCTACCTGCTCGCCTACGGCCTGGGCATCAACCTCGCCGTGGCACCGACGACCCTGAACGACGCCTGGTGGCGCCCGGTCGTGCTGGTCCTGCTCGCCATCGGCAACGCGTGGGCGGAGGAGGCGCTGGTCGTCGGCTACCTCATCACCCGGCTGCGGCAACTCGGCCAGAGCGAGAACCGCTCGCTGGTCGTGGCGGCGGTCCTGCGCGGCTCCTACCACCTCTACCAGGGCTTCGGCGGGTTCCTCGGCAACGTGCTGATGGGCCTGGTCTTCGGCCGCGTCTGGCAGCGGACGAACCGCCTCTGGCCCCTCGTGATCGCGCACGCCCTGATCGACGTGGTGGCCTTCGTCGGCTACGCCGCGCTGCGCGACGAGGTCTCCTGGCTCCCCTGATCCAGCGGAGCCGCCCCGGTCGAGGTAGTAAGAGCACATGGCAGGCCTCGGCGAGTACCGCAGGAAGCGGAATCCCGGCCGCACCCCGGAGCCCGTCCCCGCCGACGGCCCGCTGCCCCAGGGCAACGACGACACCTTCGTCATCCAGGAGCACCACGCCACCCGCCTGCACTGGGACGTGCGCCTGGAGCGCGGCGGCGTGCTGGTGAGCTGGGCCGTGCCCAAGGGCCTGCCGGAGGACAAGGGTGACATCCGCCTGGCCGTGCACACCGAGGACCACCCGGTGGAGTACGCCGCCTTCGAGGGCAGCATCCCCAAGGGCGAGTACGGCGGCGGCAGGATGTTCATCTGGGACCGGGGCACCTACGAAACCGTCAAGTGGGACGACCGCGAGGTGGCGGTCGTGTTCCACGGCAGCCGGGTGCGGGGCAAGTACACCTTCTTCAAGGGCCGCTCGGGGAAAGACTGGATGGTCCGCCGCTCCGACCCGCCGCAGCACCCGGACCGAACCCCGCTGCCCGACCTCCTGGCGCCGATGCTGGCCACCCTCGGCGCCCTCCCACCCGCCGACGAGGACGACCTGTGGGCGTACGAGTTCAAGTGGGACGGCGTCCGCGCCCTGGCCAGGGTCGAGGGCGGGCGGCTGCGGCTGTTCTCCCGCAAGGGCGCCGACATCACCGCCACCTACCCGGAACTGCGCGCGCTCGGCGAAGACCTGGGCAGCACCCGGGTCTGGCTGGACGGCGAGGTGATCGCGTTCACCGGCGGTGCGCCGTCGTTCGCCGCGCTGCAACAGCGGATGCACGTCGACGACGAACGGCTGGCCCGCAGGCTCGCGGCCGACTTCCCGGTGACCTACGTGGTGTTCGACCTGCTGCACCTCGACGGCAGCCCCTGCCTGGACCTGCCCTACGAGCGCCGCCGCGCGCTGCTGGAGGACCTGGACCTGCGCGGCCCCCACTGGAACCTCTCCCCCAGCTTCCCCGGCGAGGGCCCGGCGGTCCTCGACACCGCCCGCGAGCAGCGGTTGGAGGGGGTGATCGCCAAGCGGCTGGAGTCGCGCTACCTGCCGGGGCGGCGCTCGGCGGACTGGGTGAAGATCACCGACCTGCGCACGGCGGAGGTGGTCATCGGCGGGTGGCGGCCGGGTGAGGGCAGGCGCCGGGGTGTGTTCGGCTCGCTCATGCTGGGCGTGCCGACGGACGCGGGACTGCACTACGTCGGCCAGGTCGGCACCGGGTTCACCGACGAGGTGCTGCACGACCTGATGGGCCGGTTGCGCCCACTGGAGCGCAAGACCTCGCCGTTCCACAACGAGGTGCCGCGCCCACGGGCGCGGGGCGGGCACTGGGTGCGGCCGACCCTGGTCGGGGAGGTCGTGTTCCGGAACTGGACGACCGACGGGCGGCTGCGCGCGCCGTCCTGGCGGGGGTTGCGGCCGGACAAGGGGCCGGAGGACGTCAACAACGCGGAGGGGTGGCCCGGTGACCGGTGAGGTGCTCGTCGACGTGGCGGGGCGGCGGCTCCGACTGTCCAACTTGGACAAGGTGCTCTACCCGGGGCACGGGTTCACCAAGGGCGACGTGATCGACTACTACAGCCGGGTCGCGCCGGTGCTGACCCCGCACCTGGTCGACCGCCCGGTCACCTTCCGCCGCTTCCCGGACGGCGTGGCGAAACCGGGGTTCTTCGAGAAGAACGCCGCCGGGCGCGCGCCGGACTGGCTGCGCACGGTCACCATCGAGACCCCGGGGTCCACCACCGGCGCGGAGAGCCTGGACTTCGCGCTGCTGTGCGACCTCCCGGCGCTGGTGTGGGCGGCGAACCGGGCCGGGATCGAACTCCACGTTCCACAGTGGACCGTCGGCCCGCGCGGCGGTCGGCAGGCGCCGGACCGGCTGGTGTTCGACCTCGACCCGGGGGAACCCGCGACGGTCGTGGAGTGCTGCGAGGTCGCGCTGGCGCTGCGCTCGGCGCTGGAGGCGGACGGGCTGACCGTGGTGGCGAAGACCAGCGGCTCCAAGGGGGTGCAGCTCTACGCGCCGGTCACGACCACCTCCCCGGACCGCACCTCGAACTACGCCAGGGCACTGGCCGAGCGGCTGGAGGCGGAACTGCCGGGGCTCGTGGTCTCCCGGATGGCGAAGAAGCTGCGCCAGGGCAAGGTGCTCATCGACTGGAGTCAGAACAACCCGCACAAGACGACGGTCGCCCCGTACTCGCTGCGCGCCCGCCCGCTGCCCACCGCCTCCACCCCGCTGACCTGGGACGAGGTGACCGCCTGCCGCACCCCCGACGACCTGGTGTTCACCGCCGACGACGTCCTGGACCGGGTCGCCGACCACGGCGACCTGTTCGCGCCGCTGTTGGAGAAGGGGCCGCGCCTGCCGCGCTAGAGCGCCAGCGGGGCGGAGCCGAAGGCGACGTTGAACCGGTCGCACCAGATGACGACGCTGCGCAGGCCCCCGAGGTCGGCGTCGGCGGGGACGGCGTAGTTGTGGTTGCCGTCGGTGGCCTTGATCTTCCCCAGCTTGACCACGCGGCCGTCGTCGTACTTGTGCCAGTCGCCGCCCGCGGTGGCCGTGCTCAGCCAGACGTGCACGTCCGGGCCGTCGGAGGTGGAGAAGCCCTCCAGGCGCAGCACCCGGGCGCCGCCCTGTTCGAGGAGGCGGGCGGCACCGGAGGTGGGGTGCTCCTGGCTGACGAACTCACCCGCGGCCAGGACCACGGGCCCGGTCGGCGCGGGCGCGGTCGTGGTGGTGGTCGCCTCGGGGGTCGGTGTGGGTGCCGTCGTCGGCGTGGCGGCGGTCGTCCCAAGGGTCGCCGAGGTGGTGCTGACCACGGGGACCTCGAAGGCCAGCGGCTCGTCCACGCGGCTGTGCGTGAAGAGTTTCCACGGCTGGAACGCCCAGAGTGCGATGATCACAACGGCGAGCACCGCGGCACCCGCACCCCACCACACCTTGCGGCGCAACGATCCGCGCATCGACCTCGCCCTTCACTTAACGACTGATGCGCCACAGGCTTGATCTGTGGCGTTCTCCACCATTCTGCCCGCTCTGGAGCGGCGTTTTCCTTACCGAGTGGTTACGCTCGAATCCGTGACCGCTCCCCACCCGGACATCCCCGAAGTCGAGCAGCCGTCGCCCGCACCCCGGGTGGACAGCGAGGTCGGTCCCCTGCGCACGGTCCTGCTGCACCGGCCGGGCACCGAACTGAAGCGCCTCACCCCGCGCAACAACGACCAACTGCTGTTCGACAGCATCCCCTGGGTCGACCGGGCCCAGGACGAGCACGACCGCTTCGCCGAGGTCCTCACCGGCCGCGGTGTGGAGGTGGTGCTTCTGGCCGACGCCTTGGTCGCCGCCCTGGCCGACGAGCGGGCGCACGCCGCGGCCGCCACCACCGCCGTGGACCGCCGCAGGCTTGGCAACGAACTGGGCGACGCCCTGGCCAGTCACCTGTCCACAGTGGACGCCAAGGGCCTGGCGGACGTGCTGATGGGCGGCATGACCTTCGAGGAGCTGCCGCACGCCGAGGGCGCCTCCCTGGTCCGCCGGATGCACCACCCGCACGACTTCGTCGTCGACCCGCTGCCGAACCTGCTGTTCACCCGCGACTCCTCGGTCTGGATCGGCGACCGGGTGGCCATCGCGTCCCTGGCCATGCCCGCCCGCGCCCGAGAGACGGCGCTGCTGGACCTCGTCTACGCCTACCACCCCCGCTTCCGCGCCGCGGGCCGCGCCTACGGCGCCCACTACGCCCCCGTCGAGGGCGGCGACGTCCTGCTGCTGGCCCCCGGCGTCCTGGCCATCGGCGTCGGCGAGCGCACCACCCCCGCGGGCGCGGAATCCCTGGCCCGCTCCGCCTTCCGCGACGGCCTGGCGCACACGGTCCTCGCCGTCCCCATCGCCCAGGACCGCGCCACCATGCACCTCGACACGGTCTGCACCATGGTCGACCGGGACGCCGTGGTCATGTACCCGGCCATCCGCGACACCCTCCGGGCCTACACCCTGCGCCCCGAGTCGGACGGCGTGGTCGTCGACGGCCCCGCCCCCTTCCTGGAGGCAGCGGCAGCGGCCATGTCCATCGACCGCCTCCGCGTCATCCACACCGGCCTCGACCCGGTCACCGCCGAACGCGAGCAGTGGGACGACGGCAACAACACCCTCGCCGTGGCCCCCGGCGTGGTCGTCGCCTACGAGCGCAACGTGGAGACGAACGCCAGGCTGGAGGACGCGGGCATCGAGGTCCTGCGCATCAGCGGCTCCGAACTCGGCACCGGCCGGGGCGGCCCCCGCTGCATGTCCTGCCCCATCACCCGCGACCCCCTGTAACCCCTTCGGGCGAACACCTGTGCGAACCGCACGGTTCATCTCCGGAGACAACCGATGCCCGCGAGGTGAATCCGAGCAACACCGCCCAGGCGCCCGGCGCACCCACTTCAAGCACGAGCGCGACGCGGTCCGGAAGGACATCGCCGCCGCCGTGGTGGAAGCCCCACTGCGCGCCCGAATCTACTTCGGACGGGGCAAGGCCGAGGAGGTCCGCCGGGCACTGCTGACGGCACTGGTGCTCGACCTCGCACCGGACGGCCTGGCCCGACTGGTGCTCGACTCTCGGGACCGGGTCGGCGATCACGCTGAGCGCGCCTCGGGCGGCGACACCTTCGGCTTCGCCCACCTCCGGTCGCACGAAGAACCCGCGCTCTGGGTTCCCGACGTGGTCGCGTGGTGCTGGGGCGCAGGCGGGGAGTGGCGCAGACGGATCGACTCGATCATCGACCACGCGCGAGAGGTGGGGTGAATCTGCCTCGAACAGCGCGAAACCCGGGCTCTCGCCGTCCGACGAGTCCTGCCCGGGCCCACTTCCAAGACCGAGTGTTCTTGGCAAGGACAATTCTGCTCCATTCGACATTCGCTGGGCAGTCGCCCGATCGGGGCTGTTCGTTCGGGTGAACACCCGTGGAAGCCCAGTGGTTCAGCCCCCGAGACAGCCGATGCCCAGCGGGTGAAGTCGCCCCACCTGTTCATCGACGAGTCAATCCGGGGACGCACCTACCTGTTGGGCGTCGCTGTCATCCCGGTCAACCGACTGGCCGCCGCTCGCACACTGCTGCGCGCGCTCTGCCTCCCCGGCGAGCGACGAGTGCACTTCCAAGCGGAGAGCAACACCAGACGGCGCGCGGTGATCTCCCACCTGGTCGCCGCGGGGATCACGGCGGACCTCTACCTGGCCCACGGTCCGGCAGGACAGGCGCGGGCCTCGTGCGTGCGCGCCTTGACCATCGACGCCTGCAAGCGGGGCGCGCATCGCATCGCGATCGAGTCGCGCGGGAGGCGGGTGACCGCGCCGATCGGTTGACCATCTCCTCGACGCTGCGCGCGATCGGCGTGGGGGCGTTCGAGGGCCGTTCTACGAACACGTCCAATCCCACGAGGACCCGCTGCTCGGCATCGCCGATGCCACGGCGTGGGCCTACGGCGCGGGCGGCGACTGGCGGCGACGGATCTAGGGGGTCATCGGTCAAGTGATCCAGATCGAGAACTGACCCCGGACAGCGCGAAACCCGGGCTCCCGTCGTCCGGCGGGTCCTGCCCGGGTCCACTTCCAAGACCTAGTGTTCTTGGCGAGAACAACTCTACCCCATTCGATGCCCACCGCGAAGACGCTCGATCGGGGCTTACCTGGGTAGGCGTACCTCGTCACGGGTGGTGACAGCAGAGGTCAAAAAGGTAGGAATGCCTAACCTGAATTGCCACTCGATAGGCTTGCCTAACGGTTCAATAGCCTTGCCTAACGTGACGAGAATAGCGCACTGAAAACCTGCATAATCGCTATTCGGGACGTATCGTCGATGCCATGACCACGAAGTTCCACCAGTTGCTCCAGTCCCAGATCCGCAACGAGTTCAGCGCTTCCCAGCAGTACGTCGCGCTCGCCGTCTGGTTCGACGGGCAGGACCTCCCCCAGTTGGCGAAGCACTTCTACCGCCAGTCGCTGGAGGAGCGCAACCACGGGATGATGATCGTCCAGTACCTGCTGGACAACGACGTCACGCCCGCGGTGACCGGCGTGGACGAGCCGCGCAACGACTTCGCGGACCCGGTCGAGTTGATCGCCCTGGCGTTGCAGCAGGAGCGGACGGTCACCGACGAGGTGGTCGCGCTGGCGAAGACCGCCCGGGACGAGGACGACTACACCGGCGAGCAGTTCATGCAGTGGTTCCTCAAGGAGCAGGTCGAGGAGGTCGCCTCGATGACGACGCTGCTCAACGTCGTCAAGCGGGCGGGCGGGAACCTGTTCGACGTGGAGACCTACCTGGCCCGCGAGACCGTGGGCGACACCGGTTCCGACCCGACGGCGCCGCGCGTCGCGGGTGGCGCCATCTGATCCGACGCACGAGTGGGGTGGTTCCGGGCGACCGGGACCACCCCACCGCGCTGTCAGCGGTGGGCCAGCGACGCGGGCAGCTCGAACTCCCCGTCCGGGCCGGGCGGGAACTCGTGCACGCCCACCACGGCCGAGGCCGGGATGGGGCCGTACACGTGCGGGAACCACGGGCCGCCCGGCTCCGGGGGCGACCCGACCTCCCAGCGGACCGGGGCGCCGACCAGCGCCGGGTCGATCTCCAGCAGCAGCAGGTCGTCCCGGCCCGCGAACAGCCTGCGGGCCGGGACCAGCACCGACCCGGGGTCCGAGCAGTGCACGAACCCCACGGCCGGGTCGGGCCGGATCTCCGCCGCGGGCCAGTCCGCGCGGGCGGTGATGTAGACGATCACCGGATGGTGATCTGGCGGCCCAGCAGGCCGTCGCGGGCGCGGCGCTCGGCCGGGGTGAGCGGGGTGGACTCCACCGTCGCCAGCGCGGCGTCGAGGCGCTCGCCGAGGGCGGTGGCACCGTCGGTCCACTCGCGGGCGTGGAGTTCGCGGTCGAGGTCCCACACCGGCACCAGCAGGCCGTGCGCGCGGAACGAACCGGCGTAGCGGGAGCCCTCGCCCAGCGCCAGCTCACCGGCGGCGTGCAGCCGGGACAGGGCGGCGAGGAGCTGCTCCTCCGGCTCCGGGCGGACCCAGCGCAGGTGCGCCTTCTCCCCCGCGTCGACCCAGTACGCGGCCGGGCCGATGCGCTCGGTGGGCAGGATGGCGCCGTTGGCCCGCTCCAGCGACAGGGCGACCTCGCCGGTGGGCTCGCTGCCCTCGGGCATCCACCAGGTGAAGTCGGCGTGCACGACCGGCTCCAGCGGCGCGGTGACGTCGATGAGGTCCTGCAACCGCTCCGGGTTCTCCCCCGCGTCGGTCTCCGGGCCGACGACGGCGAGCACGTCGCCCGGCTCGGCGTCGCGCGCCCACAGCACGGCGCGGGCCAGGTCGCGGCTGATGTCGTTGGACCTGGTCTGCACCTGGAGGCCGACGAACTTGACCCCGTCGGCGCGGACGAGGCCCGCGGCGGCCATCGGCAGCACGGTGGCGAGGGTGATCTCGTCCTCGCCCGCCCCGGGCAGCACGGCGGTGCCGGAGGGGACGAACTCGCGCAGCGCGATCAGCTCGCACTCACCGGCCAGCCCCTCGAACGGCCTGGCCACGGGGACGTCGACGACACCACCGGCCGAGCCGTGGCAGGCCTTGTAGCGCTTGCCGGAGCCGCAGGGGCACGGCTGGCGCGGGTTCACTCCCGAGGAGTCCTGGGGGGTCGCCTTGCGCGCGTTCTTCACGGCGGATCGCCTGGACATCTACGACTCCTCGTCGAGACCGAGACCGGGATTGATGCGTGGGACGCTACCCAATCCGGCCGCGTCGGCGTCGGTGCGGGTGGTCGGCGGCGCGCGGGGAACGGGTGCGCCACCGGCGGGGTTACCGTGGCCGGGTGAGCTTCGACCCCGCTGACCCGGCCTTCCTCGCCGACCCGTACCCGGTCTTCGCCGCGCTGCGCGCCGAGGCCGAGGTGCACGACCACCCGGGTCTCGGGCTGGCCGTGGCCGTCTCGCACGCCGCCTCCAGCGCGGTGCTGCGGGATCGCTCGCTCGGTCGGGTGTGGACGGACGCGGCGCCGGTGGCCGCCTTCGCCGAGTTCAACCTGCTGCACCGCAACTCACTGCTGGAGAGCGAACCGCCGACGCACACCCGGCTGCGGCGGCTGATCGCGGCGGCGTTCGGCCGCGGCCACACCGAGCGGCTGCGGCCCAGGGTGGACGCGCTGGCGGCGGGCCTGGTCGAGGAGCTGGCCGAGCGGGTCGACGCCGACGGGTCGGCCGACTTGCTGGCGGTGCTGGCCGCGCCGCTGCCGATCCAGGTGATCGGTGAGCTGCTGGGCGTGCCGGAGTCCGAGCGCGGGCTGCTGCAACCGTGGTCGAACGCGATCGTGAAGATGTACGAGTACGACCTCGCCCCCGACCTGGCCGCGGCGGCGGAGCGGGCGGCGGGCGAGTTCGTGGCCTACCTGCGCACCCTGGTCGCGCACCGCCGCGAGCACCCGGGCGACGACCTGGTCTCCGACCTGGTCGCGGTCCGCGACGGCACCGACCGGCTGTCGGAGGACGAGTTGGTCGCCACCGCCGTGCTGCTGCTGATGGCGGGCCACGAGGCCACGGTCAACGTCGTCGGCAACGGCGTGCACGCCCTGCTGACCGCCCGCGACCAGTGGGAGCTACTGCTCACCGACCCGGCGCTGCTGCCGTCGGCGGTCGAGGAGCTGATCCGCTTCGACGCCCCGCTCCAGCTCTTCGAGCGCACCGCCACGGCCCCGCTGACCATCGCGGGCCACCGGGTCGAGCCCGGTGCCAAGATCGCCGCCCTGCTCGGCGCCGCCGCCCGCGACCCGGCGGTGTTCGCCGACCCGGACCGCCTCGACATCACCCGCGACCCCAACCCGCACTTGGGCTTCGGCGCGGGCATCCACTACTGCGTCGGCGCCCCGCTGGCCAGGGTGGAGGTCTCGGCCGCGCTCAAGGCCCTCACCGCGCGCCTGCCCGGCCTGGTCGGCGCGGGCGTGCCGGAGCGCAGGCCGGAGTTCGTGATCCGGGGCTTGAAGGAACTGCCGGTCAGCGCCTAGCGCCTGTCCTCAAAGCCGACCACCCGAAAACCGCTGGCCCGACTACGGACATGCCCGGGTGGGTGGATGTGCTTGGCCGGGGGTGGCGATCATGTGCGAGCCTCTCTGGGCTGTGGGGCATCTCTTCAGCCCCACTCGGTCACACTGGGCCCATGATCGCCGTAGGGGCCCCGGCCAAGCACATCCACCCAGCCGGGCACACCCACACAAAGACCGGGCTTTGAGGACGCGGCTCAGCGCCGAGCGGTGGCCGGGCGGGGGCGCAGGCCGAGTTCCGGGGCGCCGTTGACCCTGACCACCCGGACCCGGCGCACCTCGTTCGCGTCGACCGGGGCGAGCAGGGCGGAGAAGCGGGCGACCACCACCTCGGTGGCGATCGCGAGCGCGGCGGCGGCCAGGTCGGTCAGCGCGTTCAGCAGCACCCCGTCGGCTTCGGCCTGCACGCCGGAGCGGAAGCGCCAGACGACCGTGGCGGTGAACAGGACCACGCTCACCGCCCACGCCGCCCACCACCAGCGCACCAGCGGCGACGGCCGGGGCCGTTCGGCCTCCGGGCGGCGCAGCACCGCGTGCTCCAGCTCGGCCAGCAGCGCACCCGGCACGACCAGGTTGACCAGGGGGACGACCAGCGCGGGCAGCACCTGCCAGTCCGGCCGCGGCGGGTCGTAGCCCGCGGCGTCGGCGGCGACCCGGCGGGCGGTGAGCAGCCACCAGACCGCGCCCAGCAGCGCAGGCAGCCCGGCCACCAGCGCCAGCACGGCACCGGTCACGACCAGGCTGTCCGAGACCTCGACCACCCCGCGCGACAGCGCGCCGTCGCGGCTGAGCAGCAGGAGCACGTAGCGCCAGACCTCGGCACCGGCGGCCAGCAGCGCCACCGCGGCGAGCATCCACAGCGCCGAGGACGCCAGCCTGCCCCGGCGGCGCAGCCGGTCGATCGGGGCGGGCTCGTCGGCGTCGAGGCCGGGGAGCGCGGTGGGCCAGCGCCAGGCCAGCGCGGGGAAGCCCCAGCGCGGCGGGGTCCGGTAGGCCGGTGGGCCGGTGTACGGGCCGCGGCGCGGGCGGGCCGGGGGCACGCCCGCCCCGGGTGGCGGGGTCGCCACCCAGTCGAACCGGGGCCGGTGCGGCTGCACGGTCAGATGACCCTCGGGGTCGGGTCGGTGTCGCTGACGACCGGCCTGCCCTGGGCCTCCCAGACCTGCATGCCGCCGTCGACGTTGGCGGCCTCCCAGCCGTTGGCGTTGAGGTAGGCGGTGACCCGGGCGGAGCGGCCACCGGAGCGGCAGATCACCAGGTAGGAGGTGTCGGTGAGGTCACCGAGGCGCCCGGCCAGTTCGCTCATCGGGATGTGCGTCGCGCCCGGGGCGTGCCCGGCGTCCCACTCGTCCCGCTCGCGCACGTCGAGCAGGGTGGTGCCCTCGGGCAGCTCGGCCGGGATGTCGGCCACGGTGGTGGTGGGCAGGTCGGGGGTCGTCACGGGTCAATGCTGCCACGCGCGGCCGTTGCCTGCGGGTGAACTCAGCGGCGGTGGCGGCCGTTGGCCAAGCGGCTGCGTTCCTCGGCGGTGCCCCAGCGGGCGGTGTCGCGGTCGCGGATGAAGCCGAGCCGGTCGGGGGCGTGCATGCGCATCCGGATGCGGTTGGTCTCCGGTGGGACCTTGCCCGCGGTGGCCTTGCTCAGCAGGAACACGCAGAGGAACGCCACCGGCACGGTGACCAGCGCCGGTTGCTGGAAGAACGCGGGCGCCCAGCCGCCGGTGAACCCGCTGACGGTGGTGATGGCCAGCGACAGCAGCACCAGCCCGCCGCCGACGCACATGCCCGCCGCGGCGCCGACCCAGGTGATCCGGGGCCACCAGATGCCCAGCAGCAGGACCGGGCAGAAGGTGGAGGCGGCCAGCGCGAACGACAGGCCCACGCTGATCGAGACGTCCCCGTGGGGCAGCACCAGCGCGATCCCCAGCGGCACCGACCCGGCGATCACCGACGCCCAGCGGAAGTCGCGCACCCGGCCGCGCCCGCCGTTGGACGTCGACAGCACCCCGGCGACGCTGACCACCAGCCCGGACGACGTCGACAGGAACGCCGCGAACGCGCCCGCCGCCGTCACCGCGCCCAGGACCTGCCCGAACGTGCCCGGCACGACCTTCAGCGGCAGTGTCAGCACCGCCGCGTCCGTGCCGCCGGTGACCAGCAGCTCCGGTGTGTAGATCCGCGCCAGCGCGCCCAGCACGATCGGGAACAGGTAGAACAGGCTCAGCAGCATCATCACGTGCAGCGTCGTGCGGCGCGCGGCCCGCCCGTCGGGGTTGGTGTAGAACCGGGTGAGCACGTGCGGCAGGCCCATGGTGCCCAGGAACGTGGCGAAGACCAGCGAGTACGTGGTGAACAGGTCGCCGACGCCCGACCCCGGCCGCAACCAGGTGGCGTTGTCCACGGGTGCGCCCTCGACCACCGGCACCGCGGTGTCCGCGGCGAAGCGCAGCCGGGTGCCCGCGAGCACGGTGTGCTCGCCGGGGCCCCAGTAGACCACCCCGGTGGTGCGCCCGCCGTCGACCGTGCCGTCGGCCCACAGCGGCACCGCCTCGCGGACCTGGAGCACCACGTCGGTGCTGACGTCGATCTCGGCGGCGCTGGTGAACCGGGGCGGCAGCGGCGCGGCGAGCCCGGTGCCGCCCACCCCGTCGGCCCCGCCGTCGCGCAGGAACAGCACGCACAGCACGAACGTCGGCGCGGCGAGGGCGAACAGCTTGAGCCAGTACTGGAACGCCTGCACGACGGTGATGGCGCGCATCCCGCCGCCCAGCACGTTGATCATCACCAGCACGGCCACCACCACCGCGCCCGCCCACAGCGGCACCCCGGGCACGATCTGGCTCAGCGTCAGCCCGGCCCCCTGCAACTGCGGGACCAGGTAGAGCATGCCGATGAAGACCACGAACACGGTGGAGAGCCCACGTAGCTGCCGCGACCCCAGCCGCGCCTCGGCGAAGTCGGGCAGCGAGTAGGCCCCGGACCGGCGCAGCGGCGCGGCGACGAACAGCATCAGCGCCAGGTAGCCCGCGGTGAAGCCGATCGGGTACCACAGGGCGTCGGCGCCGTCCTTGAGCACGAGCCCGGCGACGCCGAGGAACGACGCGGCCGACAGGTACTCCCCGGACACCGCCGCCGCGTTGCGCCGCGACCGCACGGTGCGCCGGGCGACCAGGAAGTCCTGGGTGGTGCTCGCCTGGCGCGCGCTGCGGAAGCCGATGGTGAAGGTGGCGAGCCCGACTGCGACGATGCCCGCCACCGCCCACAGGTTCAGTTCCAAGGCTCCCGGATCCCCGTGTCCCTCATCTGGGCACTACTTCTCGACCATGTCCACGAAGTCGCGCTCGTGTCGTTCGGCCAGCACGTTGTACCAATAGGCCAGGCCGAACAACAGGGGGAAGGGCACGATCCCGAGCAGGATCCACGGCAGTGGGACGCCCACCACGGTCACCCCGGACAAACCGGGCGCCAGGAAGAACACCAGCGGCAGCGCCCCGAGCGTGCCGATGACAAGCAGGGCGAGCTTCACCGCCGTCCAGAACTGGGTGCGGATGAAGCCGCGCACGACCTCCTCGGCCCAGCTCGTCTGCTCCTCCAGCTCCAGCACGGTCCGCAGCACGGTGACCGGGGCGCGGGAGTCGGCGAGCACGACCCGCTTGCGCCGCGGCGGGCGCGGCGGCTTGGGCTGGGGGGTCCCGTCGGTCACGGGCCCGCGCCGCGGACCAGGCGGTCCTTGAGTTCGCGGGTGTGCCTGCGGCTGACCGGCAGGACCTTCTCCTCGTGGCCGATGACCACCGAGTAGCCGGAGCCGCCCATCCGCAGTTCGGTGATCAGCGACAGCGGCACCAGGTAGGAGCGGTGGATGCGCACGAACCCGGCCTTCTCCCAGCGCTCTTCGAGCTGGGCGAGCGGGATGCGCACCAGGTGCGAGCCGTCGGAGGTGTAGAGGCGGGCGTAGTCGCCCTGGGCCTCGACCCAGCGCACGGCCGCCCGGGAGACCAGCTTGGTGGTGCCCGCCAGCTCGACCGGGATGACCTCGTCGTCGCGCTGCTCGGGGACCGCGGCCGATCCGCCGCCGCCATCGGAGTTGATCTTGGTCAGCACCCGCTCCATGGCCTTGTCCATCCGCGGCTGCTTGGCGGGCTTGAGGATGTAGTCGACCGCGCCCAGCTCAAAGGCGGCGACGGCCTCGTGGCTGTGCGCGGTGACGAAGACCAGCACGGGGGCGGGCTTGAACCCGGCCACCACCTTGGCCAGCTCCATCCCGGTCAGCCCGGGCATGTCGAGGTCGGCGAAGACGACGTCGACGACCGGCATCCCGGCCGCCTTGCGGGCGGCCAGCTCCTCGTCGTCGCCGGAGAGCAGCCGCAGCGCCTCGGTGGCGTCGAATGCCTTCAGGACGCGCCGAACCTGTCGGTTCCCGTTCAGGAGGATGACGAGCTCGTCCATGCCTGCTTGCTCGTCGTCGACGGCGAGAACGACGAGACCCGGGGTTTTGGTGGCGGTACTCACGGTGAGCGCAATCTTGCCCAGTACCCCCATGGCCTGTCCATGACCAATCCCAGTGTCACCCGTCCGAAGTAGTGAACCGAGCCGATTGTGACCCGATGTCGAGATTGGACTGCCTTCACAGGCCGAAGCGCGACCACGTCACCCGGTTCTCGACCGCGTCGAGCGCGGCCAGTACACGGTCGGCGGCGGAGGCCCCCGGCACGCCGAGCCGGGCCAGCAGCGCCCGGCGCGGTTCGGCCACCACCAGCTCCGCGTCCGGGAACCGCTCGGCGATGACCGAGCGCACGCTGCCCAGCCCGTCGACCAGCCCCAGCTCGGCCGCCTTCACCCCGGTCCACACCTCACCGGAGAAGAGCTGCTCGGGGGTGCCGGTGAGCTTGTCGCCGCGCCGCTGCAACACCCACTCGACGAACTGGTCGTGCAGTTCGCGTTGCAGGCCCTTGAGCCACTCGACGTCCTCCTGGTCCTCCGGGAGGAACGGGTCGAGCCGCACCTTGCGCGCGCCCGCCGTGTGCACCCGCCGCTCCACGCCGAACCGCTCCAGCAGCCCGTTGAGCCCGAAGCTCGCCGAGACCACGCCGATCGACCCGACCTGCGACGTCGGGTGCGCGTAGATCTCGTCGCCTGCGCAGGCCAGCCAGTAGCCCCCGGACGCGGCGACGTCCTCGCAGAACGCCAGCACCGGGACGCCCTTCTCCGCGGCCAGCTCCCGCACCCGCTCGGCGACGAGGGCGGACTGCGTCGGGGTGCCCCCGGGGGAGTTGACGACCAGGGCCACCGCCACCAGGCGCTCCCGGTCGAACGCCCGGCTCAGCGCCGACTCCACCGACGACACGTTGATCGCCCCGCGGGCCAGCGGCGTCGCCGACGGGCTGATCACCCCGTGCAGGCGCACCACGGCCACCACGGACGACTTCTCCCCGCGGTCCCCGACACCGGGCAACCGCGCCACGAGCTTCTCGGCCACACTCATGCCCCGACCCTACGGCGCGCGACCCGGGGGCACCGGGTGCCCGCGGCCGGGTCAGCCCACCGGGCGGGCGGGGGCGACGGCGGCGTCGGGGTCCTGGTCCTCGGAGAAGTCCGGCAGGTCGGGGCGCACGCCGGGGAAGAACTTGGGCACCCGCAGCGTGATCTTCATCCCGGCGCCGGGGGCGGTCTCGACCATCAGCGCGTACTCGTCGCCGAAGACCTGGCGCATCCGCTGGTTGATGTTGCCGACGCCGACGTGCGAGCCGGTCTTGTGCGCGTCGCGCAGGTCCTCGAAGAGGCGGTCGGCGTCCATGCCGACGCCGTCGTCCTCGATCACGATCAGCGCCTCGGAGCCGTTGTCGTGGGCGAAGACGCTGACCGTGCCGCCGCCCGGCTTCTTGGCGATGCCGTGCCGGACGGCGTTCTCGACCAGCGGTTGCAGCACCAGGAACGGCACCACGACCGACTGGACCTCCGGGGCGATGCGCAGCCGCACGTTGAGCCGCTCGCGGTACCGGGCGCACTCGATGGTCAGGTAGCGGTCGATGTTGCTCAGCTCGTCGGCGAGGGTGGCGAACAGGCCGGAGGAGCGGAACGAGTAGCGGGTGAAGTCGGCGAAGTCCTGCAGCAGCTCGCGCGACTGCTCCGGGTCGGTGCGGATCAGCGAGGAGATGGTGTTGAGCGTGTTGTAGATGAAGTGCGGGGAGATCTGCGCCCGCAACGCCCGGATCTCCGCCCTGGCCAGGGCCTGCTTGGACTCGTCGAGCTTGGCCAGCTCAAGCTGGATCACCAGGAAGCCCGCCAGCTCGTCGGCCGCGCGGATCAGCCGCTTGCTGTCCACCCCGCCGACCAGGACCAGGGTGCCCTCGATCTGCCCGTCGATGATCAGCGGGACGATCACCGCCGTGCGCATCGGGCAGCTCCCGCGCCTGCCGCACTGGAGGTTCTCGTGCTGGATGTGCTCGCGGTGGCCCCGGCGCACGACCTCCACGATGGGCCCCTCCAGGTCCACGTAGTGCTCGTTGGCGTCACCGGCCCAGGACAGCAGCCTGCCCTCGCCGTCGGAGATGCCCACCGCGACGCACTTGAGCAGCTCGACCAGTTCCTTGGTGGCCTGGTCGGCCGCCTTCTCGGTCAGCCCGCCGCGCAGCTCCGGCGCGGCCCGCGACAGCCGCTGGACCGCGTCGAGCACGGCGTCGTCGACCGACCCGGCCTTGCGCGGGCGGCACAGCGCCACGAACAGACCCAGCACCAGCAGCGTGGCGATGACACCCACCACCGCGCGCTCGGTCAGCAGTTGGCCCACCAGGGAAGCTCCCGCCTGTCACAGGGTCGGCTGACAACGGTAGTACCTACTTGAGCAGCCTGGACAGCCGCCGGTCGGCGAGCGGCTTCCCGCCGGTCTGGCAGGTCGGGCAGTACTGGAAGGCCTTGTCGGCGAAAGACACCTCCCGGACGGCGTCCCCGCAGACCGGGCAGGGCAGCCCGGTGCGCGCGTGCACCCGCAGCCCGGAGCGCTTCTCGCCCTTGAGCCGGGCCGCGGACTGCCCGACCGAGCGGTCGACCGCGCCGAGCAGCACCTCCCGCACCGCCGCGTACAGCCGGTCCAGCGCGTCGTCGTCCAAGCGGCCCGCGGTGGCGTACGGGGAGAGCTTCGCCACGTGCATGATCTCGTCGGAGTAGGCGTTGCCGATGCCCGCGATGATCCGCTGCCCGGTCAGGGCGGTCTTGAGCCGCTCACCGCGCCCGGCGAGCAGCTCGCCGAACTCGTCGCGGGTCAGCGCCAGCGCGTCCGGCCCCAGGGTGGCCACCTGCTCGATCGACATCGGGTCCTCCACGACCCACACCGCGAGGCCCTTCTTCGTGCCCGCCTCGGTGAGGTCGAACCCGGGCCCCTCCCCCGGCGGGCCCAGGTGCACCCGCAGCGCCAGCGGCCCCTTGCCCGGCTTGGGCGGCACGGCCGACATGGTGTCCGCCCAGCGCAGCCACCCGGCCCTGGCCAGGTGCGTGACCAGGTGCAGGCCGTCGCAGTCCAGGTCGAGGTACTTGCCGAACCGGCCCGCGCCGGTCACCTCCCGGCCGTGCAGCGCCGTCCACGGCGGGCTGGCCGTCTTCAACGCGCTCATCGAGGCCACGTCGACGCGCGCGACGGTGCGGCCGACGGCGTGCTCGCGCAGGTGGTGGGCCAGGGCTTCGACCTCGGGCAGTTCCGGCACCGGACCAGTCTCACCCGGAACCGCCCGCCTGTCATGCCCTAGTTGATCGGCTTGAGGATGCCCTCGTAGCTGGGCTGGGCGTCCATGCTGAGGCTCTTGGCGATCCGGGCGATCTCCCCGCGCGCGGCGAAGTAGCCGCGGACCTTGCCGACCCAGCGCTCGGTGGGCTCGCCGTCGCCGTCGTCGCCGGTCTCGGCGATCAGCGTCCACGGCCTGCGCATCGCCCAGCGGACCGGGAAGAACAGGGCCAGCAGGACCAGCAGCACGACCAGCCAGCTCGGCACGTACACGTCGGCGGGGGTCCACGAGACCAGCACCACGGCCAGCAGCACGACCACCGACAGCATCACCACGCCGGGCACGTACCCGGCGGCGACGTCGTGCTCGAAGTCGTCCTCGGTGGCCGGGGTGCGCCACTCGAGCGTGCCGTGCACGGTCCACAGGCGGCCGTTCACGTCGCGTACCTGGCGCGTCATCTCTCAGCCCTCTCGGTGTGGCGCTGCTGATCGGGAGTCACGCTGATCAGAGTCAGGCAGTGCGTGGGACACCGAGGGACAACGGTACCGCCTCGGCTCTGCGCCCAATGGGTGAAATGCGCTCATCGTGGCCGATTGTCGCACCGGCCGGGAACTTGATCAACCGGATGGCGTGCGCGTCACCGTGGGCGCCTCGGGGGCGTCGCGGCTCGACACCGGGGTGGGCGCGGCGGTGCCACCAGGGGCGCGGTAGCGGGTGTACTCGCTGGTGCTGGTCGACACCGTGGTCTGGTCGGCGGCGTTGACCAGCGTCGTGGTGCTGACCTCGGAGATGACGTCGTACTGGTCGTAGACCCACCACTTGCGCTGGTGCGACACCTGCCGCGACACCACCGGCAGCGTGTCGTCGAAGTCGTCGACCGGGGCGTCGAGCACCGTGGGCTCCTCGTCGCGGCCCTCGGGGGTGCGCGTCGTCGCCGTGGTGGTCGGCGCCGGGGCGGTCACGGGCGGCACCGGCTGCGCGGCGGTCCGCTCGCGCTCGGGCTCCCGCCCGGCCGCGGGGGGCGGCTGCTCGGCGGACGGGTGGTGCCCGGCGTCGATCCTGATGGCGCTGGAGGCGGCCGTCGGCGGGGTCGTGGCGCGGGTGGTGCCCGCCGGGGCTGGGCTGCCGGAGGTGACCACCAGCGTCGGCGCGGTGCCGTCGAGGTCGGCGAAGGCGTCCGGCTGCCCGTCGACGTGCCCCAGCGGCAGCAGCGTGAACGCCCCGACCGCCGCGGCCGACGCGGCGGCGGCGGTCACCTGGAACTTGACGCCGGTCAGCACCGCCTTGACCCCGGCCAGCAACCCGGCCCCGGTGGGCGCGGCGGCCTGCTGCGCCAGCGCGAGCCCGGCGACCGGGACGGCGAGGAACGCGGCGTGCGCGCGCAGCCCGGCGCAGACGTCCTGCAACTCGGCCTGCATGTCGGTGCACGACGGGCAGACCTGCAGGTGCGCCCGCACCTTGCGCCGCTCGGTGCCCTTGATGCTGCCCGCGGTGTACGCGCCGAGCTTCTCCAGCGCGGCCCGGCACCCCACGGAACCGCGCTCGGTGGTCAGGTGCGCCTGCAGGTACGCCGCCCGCAGCCCCTGCCTGGCGCGGCGGGCCAGCGCGGCGGTGGCGTTGGGGCTCAACCCGAACTTGCCCGCGACCACGGCGGGCCGCTCCCCCTCGACCTCGACCTTCCACAGCACGCTGCGCCAGCGCTCGGGCAGGCTGGTGAACGCCCTGGTGATCAGGGACCGCTCGGTGGACCGCCCCGGGTCGTCGAGCTCGGGACCGGCCCGGTAGTCCAGCTCCTCGTCGGTCACCGGCACGTCGCGCCTGCGCCCGGCCCACTCCCAGGCCACCCGGCGGACGACGATCAGCAGGTACCCGCGCACGTTGTCGACGGGCCCGGAACCGCGGCGGATGGCCTGCAGCACGCGGAAGAAGGCTTCGGCGGTCAGGTCCTCGGCTTCGGCACGGTCGGTGACCATGCCGCGCGCCAACCTGCGCACGGCGTCGCAGTGGCGGGAGAACAGCTCACCGAAGGCGGCGTCCTCACCGGCCCGCAGGCGGCGGAGCAGAGCACGGTCTTCGCAGGTGGCGGCGGACAGCTCGGCCTCGTCGTGCGCGCCGTCGCGGTACCCGCCAGCGGCAGGCCGGTCGTCCCCGGTCATCCGGCCCGGTACCTCCTCCTGGCCGTCGTGACAATGGTGAACAGATTGCCACATGCACTGGTCTTCCGGTTGATATCCGTGAATAACGTTAAGCGGAGACCTACGGATGTCCTAGTCCGTTCGAGGCCCACGTCACGCGCAGTCACGACCATCCCCCGAGGGGGAAGGCACCCCCCGGGTTGCGCCCCGGTGAACGGCATCGGGTACAGTTCACGCCGCACCGGGAAACCGGGGCACGCGGATGTAGCGCAGCTGGTAGCGCATCACCTTGCCAAGGTGAGGGTCGCGAGTTCGAGTCTCGTCATCCGCTCGGTCGATTGGGTCGATCTTGTTCGCAGGAAGCGCGAACGGGATCGACCCTTCGTCGTACCTGGGGGTCGAACCCCCAGACCCCCACGGTGCGTTCGGTTCCTGAACCAGCGTGGTCGAGGTGCTGACGCCTGGCGTTCTGGCTGGCCTGCGGGGCTCGGCCTGGTTCGGGTCAGGTGCCGGGGGTGCGGAAGGGGTCGTGTTCGGCCATCAGCTTCTCCATGCGGGCGCGGTCGATCCGGACGGCGACGGCGGTGTCCTCCTGGCGGTCCCGGATGACCTTGGCCAGGGTGAACGCCGAGGTCACGGTGTAGAGGGCGCCGATGGCCAGGAAGGCGCGCACCCAGGGGTCGACGGGTAAGACGGCGATGCCGACGGTGATGGCGACCAGCGCGATCCCGAAGGACAGGGCGGCCTGGGCGAAGAACGCGCCGGTGGTGGGCGAGGACGGGGCCTTGGTGTCGCTGCTCATGCCTGAATGCTGCGCGGCCCGCGCGGCCCTGTCATGAGTAGCTCTACTCGAATGCCCGCTCCACCGCCCGCTCCAACCGGGGCAGCAGCGACGGGTCGCCCCCGGCCAACCCCCTGGCCGCGGCCACGATCTCCCGCGCGGCCGCCGAGTCGGGGTGCGGCACGGGCAGCCGCGCCACGTACTGGGTGATCCACCGCCGCCGCCCCGCGTAGAGGCGGTTGCCGCACACCTCGTCGTAGAACCGGGTCCCGAACGCGGAGTTGGCCACCCCGAGCACGAGGTGCGCCAGGTCGTCGCCACCCAGCTCGGGCACGCTGATCCAGTAGCAGTCCCCGTTGACCACCGCCCCGCTCCGGTCCACGGCGAACCGCGGCTCCGGGCTGATGTCCGGGAACACGATCTTCGGCACCCGCCACAGCGACGGCCGGTGCGGGACCCAGATCTCGAACCACTCCCGCCCCGCCGCCGCGACGTACCGCCTGCCCTCCAACCGCTCCCGGTGCGAGGCCAGGTACGCGGCAGCGCGCGGGTGCAGGTCCAGGTCCACCGGCTTGCGGGTCGGGAGGTCGAGGTACGGGTAGAGCACCCGGACGCGGGGCGGCCCCGGCGCCGTCCACGGGCGCACGTCCGCGTGCGTGAGCAACGGCCGCAGGAGAGCGGCCTCCGGCACCCGGTCGGCGGGCAGCGCGTCCCAGTGGTCGCCGATGAACACCCGGTCGGCGGTGGTCTTGATGCCCACCCGGATCTTCGCCAACTCCCCCAGCGTCTTCCACGTCCGAGCCCGCACGGAGGCGCTCCGCCGCTCCCGATCCGGGGTGCTCAACCGCCACGGGTCCTCCGGCCCCGACCGCCCGAGCGTGCCCACCTCCACGGCGAAGGACCGCCCCCGCACGGAGACGGTGGAGGAGGAGTCGGAGGTGACAGCGGCGAAGAGGTCACCGGCGGGCGCCCCGCGCTCCACCTGGTAGGCGCTGGCGTAGCGGGCCGTCGGGTGCTCCTGGTCGTTGGTCGCCACCACGACCGCGGGCAGCACCGCCGCCTCGAAGAGCTTGGTGTCACCGAGGTCGTACACCTCCCGCACGGAGAGCCGTTCGCTGAGCAGCTCCCGCACGTTGGCACCCGCCTTGGTGGTCAGGAAGCGGTTGCTGCACAGCAACCCGAACACCCCACCGGGCTTGAGCAACCGCGGCACCATCGCGACGAAGGGGTGGGTGAGGTCGATCCGCCCCCGCAACCCGAACCGCGCCGCCAACCGCCGGGTGTCCTCCCCGCCGAGCACCTGGGTCCGCACGTAGGGCGGGTTGGTGATCACGACGTCGAACGAACCCGCGGGCAGCGCCTCCCCCACCTCGGTGAAGTCCCCCACCGCGATCTCGGCCCCCGGCAACCGCCCCCGCGCCACCGCAACCGCCACCGGGTCCAGGTCGAACCCCACCAACTCCGCCTCGACCAACTCCCCCACCGCGGCGAGCAACTCCCCGTCCCCGCAGGCCGGATCGAGCACCCGAACCCGCCCACCACCCCACGCCACCACCCGCCCGGCAACAAACCGAGCCAACGCGGCGGGGGTGTAGTGCACCCCGAACCGCTTGCGCCGATCCACCGCCGAGATCTTACGGCGACCCCCACCGGCAGAGCCGCGTCCGAGCCAGTCGCCGCGCCACCTCCCGGCTCAGCGCCCCTCGGCGAGGGCGCCACCCCGGCGGGCTGACAACGCCTTCCTGTCAGGCGGTTGTCCCCAGTCCACGGACACGCTTGCGAAGACTTCTGAAAAAGTTCAGAATTGACGCATGGCCACCGAAGTGCAGTGGAGCGAGCTGCAACGCGACCCCAAGAGCGTTGCCGCACTCGCCGATCAAGGCGAGGTGCTTGTCCGGCGTCGGGATGGGGCAGCCCTGCTGCTCACCCGCGAAGACAGCTCACGTTCCGCATCCGCGGGTTCGGTGACCGCGGCGCGGGCTCTGCGAGCTGTCCTACCGCACCTGCCGCAGGACATCGTGACCATGGCGTTGCTCGACGAGTTCCCCTGGGCCGACGTGCTCCCGCAGGAGGACCAACTCCAGTTCGCACATGATTTCGTCCGCGCCTTCCAAGCCTCCGCCGAACTGGGGCACTGGTCTGTCCTCGAACAGGCAGTCACCGAGTGGCGCAGCACAGCGGCCATCCACGCCGACCCCGAACTGCGCGTCAAGCTCACCGGCCCCCTCGGCGACGACTTCGGCGAGGTCCCCGCACCGGTGGAGCACTGAGCCATGCCTGCCAAACGCGGCGACCGCGTCGCCCCGCCCCAACGCCCGGGCGGCTGGGAAACCAGGTTCGCCACCACCGAAGCAGCGAAGGGTTGGGAACAGCTCTGCCAGACCGCCCGGGCGAACACGTGGGAGGCGTGGATCGTCCTCACCGAGCGCCCGACCACCCCGGAGAACCCGACTCGCCAACACCGCCTACGAGGCAGGCTGGGCACTCGTGACCTTGCTGGCACCGCACTGGACCAGTGGCAGTACGAAGTCACAGCGGGCGGCCGGATCTGGTACTGCCCGGAACCCGACCGCCACATCGTGTGGGTGACCCATGCGGGCACGGGCCACCCCAAACAAACCGACTAGCCCTCGCGCACTCCGAGGCCGACCGGGCACGCCACGCCGGTGCCGCCCATGCCGCAGTAGCCGTGGGGGTTCTTCTGCGGTGAGAGGTACTGCTGGTGGTAGTGGTGTCGTTCGACTGGTAAAGCCAGGAATCCGACCGGCGTCCTCACGCCTTCGACGGCGACAGCCCACGGGAGCGGCCGACGCAGGATGATCGATGGCCACAGCGACGCTGTCAGACAGAACCCCGCGCCCCACCGAAGTCGTTCTGGTCGGATTCCACAGCCTCCACCTTCGCACGCTCGATCCAGCGAGCTAGCAGACTGAAGCCAGCAAGCCATTCCAGGGCTTCGTTCTCGCTCAAGGGATTTTCGGCAGGACTCACGTGGTTGAGCGGATTGCGAACCGCTGCATAAAGCCCTCCACCTACGTTCATTGCGCCAACGTGTCGATCCTTGAAAAGATCCGGATTCTCCGGACCGCACAGGCGAAGGCGATTCTTTCCCGGCTTTGGATCCTCCAGCGAAAATGACTCCTGCAGCAGCTTCGTCTCCCCGAGATCCTTACGACCAACTTTCGCTTGAAGGCGAGAATTGACATTGATGCCAGCAGCCCACAACGCCGCGCCATGATTTCCACTGAGCCAGTGGGGCCGAGCAGCTTCCCACACCCACGGGTGCAACTCAGAGGCATCGATGACTGGCGCATCGTCGGGCTGCAAATTCTCCCGCATCTCGGCTCCACGCTCGATTTCAAAGATACATCTTCGAGCCACCGCCTCGTCTACATGTCGAGGATATTCGCCGAATAGCGCTTCATATATGTGTTTGACGGCATACGCCTGCGTGTCACGCTCATGTTTCTTCCCGCGCGCACGCGTCTTCGCACTCGAAGTGATCTCTTCCGGCGGAAGTGGGACGCGTTCATGCAATCGCAGGTACTTCTTCAATTCACTAAGCGCCCACTTCGGATCTTTGACAACCATGGAGACACCTTCGGGCCGGAGTCCGCTACAAGCATAATTTGAGAGCAATCTGGATCAGAAGCTCGCCGGCGCGCAACAGCTTTGCCGCCGCGTCGGACAGGAAAGATGAGCCGAATTTGAGACCGGGGCTTCCACTCCCTCGCTCATTGTCGCGGCGAGGTCATGAACTCCTCCCACAGCGACACAGCTTGTTCGAGTCCGAGCGCTGCCACTCGTTCTGCCGGGATCCCGACCGAGTTGACGAGCCGTTGAGCGAGCCAGTCCGGAACCGGCTCGGGCCGGGATGGGACCTCGACCGCGACATCTCCGGCCAACCGGCCCAGCTTGGTGATGACATCCGCCAATCGGAGCATCGCGGGGCTTTGATCGGGGATGGCGGCGACCCTGGCGGCGGCTTCGGCGTACACCTCGGCGTCGGACCTGACGCCGACGCACCAGATCTCGCAGATCTCGACGGCGCCGGAGTCATCGATGCGGTAGACGACACGCCAGTGCTTCCGACCGACCACGAGCTTGCGGAAGCCGGTCAACTGGCCGCCGAGAGGAGGCCCCGCTTCGGGGTTGTCGAAGAGGATCTTGATTTTCTTCAGAACCTTGGGTGCGACATCAGGGCCGAGTCGACGCAGGTCGTCGATGGCCGCGTCGGTGAAGAGGACGTCCCGCATCTGTTGTCAGTCGTCGTCCTCGATCGCGGCGAGCGACTCGTGCGTGTGGCCGAACGCGGCCAGCACGTCGTCGAAGGAGGTCCGTCGTCCGTTGTCCGAAGCCGAGCGCGCGAGGACCAAGGCCAAGTCGCGAAGATCCTCGGCTGCCGCTTCCATCTCACCGAGGCGACTCGCGCTCACCACGGCCGCGACCGGGCGGTGGTGGCGGGTAACGAGCAGGTCTTCACCCTGTTCGGCGTCCGCGACGAGACCGGCGACACCGCGCCTGCTGGCCTCGGTGACGCTGATCTCGCGCGGTTGCCTCATGGTGGTCATGCCTAAAATATACAGAAAACTACACAGATTCTCCAGTGGGTGGCTCTAGCCCTCGCGCACTCCGAGGCCGACCGGGCACGCCACGCCGGTGCCGCCCATGCCGCAGTAGCCGTGGGGGTTCTTCTGCGGTGAGAGGTACTGCTGGTGGTAGTCCTCGGCGTAGTAGAACGGGCCCGCGGCGGCGACCTCCGTGGTGATCTGGCCGTAGCCCGCCTTCGACAGGGACTGCTGGTACGCGGTCAGGCTCTCCTCAGCCGCGGTCTTCTGCTCCGCGTTGAGGTAGTACAGGCCCGAGCGGTACTGGGTGCCCATGTCGTTGCCTTGGCGCATGCCCTGGGTGGGGTCGTGGCCTTCCCAGAAGACCTTGAGCAGGTCGGCGTAGGTGATGACCTTGGGGTCGTACACGACCTGGACGGCCTCGGTGTGGCCGGTGAGGCCGCTGCACACCTCTTCGTACGTCGGGTTCGGCGTGGTGCCGCCGGTGTAGCCGACGGCGGTGGAGTAGACGCCGGGGAGCTGCCAGAAGACCCGTTCCGGGCCCCAGAAGCAGCCCATGGCGACGATGGCCGTCTCCAGGCCCTCGGGGAACGGGGGGACCTGGCGGTGGTCGGGGTGGACCGTGTGGTTGGTCGACACCACCAGGGGGGTGGCGCGGCCGGGGAGGGCCTGCTCGGCGGTCACCAGTCGGCTCTTGTCGCGTCCGAAGAACACCATGCCTCCAAAAGTACCTGTTCAGCGGCGGATGGGGCGTTTGGCCAGCTCGGTCCGCACGCGGTTGACGAAGTCCGCTGTGAGCCAGGTGCCGCCGCCCACCGCGAGGGCTCGTTCCACGATCTCGAAGACGACCACCTCGTGGTCGGCGATCTCGTTGATGGTGGCGGTGGGGCGTTCGACGCTGCTCAGATAGCTCAACACCGTGGCGTCGGTGAATATTGCCGAGAGGTAGGGCACGGAGACGCCGGTGAACGAATCGCCCAGGAAGAGGGTGGGGTCGTCGATGGTGCCCTCGATGGGGTCCGACTCGCGGTGGAAGGGGGTGGACAGGTCGGTGCGGGGGCCCTGGGTGCGGTCGGTGGTGCCGTCGGGGCGCAGGGAGTAGAGGGTGCCCTCGCGGTTGCCGCGCTTGCCCTGGATGCCGGGGAGGTCGGCGGGGATGGAGAACTTCGCCCCGGGCCGGGTGGTCCAGGTGGCGGTGACGCCGGGTCGGACGGCCTCGGCGGTGCGGCGGACCATGGCCATGGCGCCCTCGTCGGTCCAGTGGGTGTCGAGCTTGAAGTAGGCGGGGCGGCCCAGGCCCTTGGCGACGGACTGCAACTCCCCGCGCAGGTCGACGGCGCCCGCCTCGCCGACCTGCTTCCACAGTTCGGTGCGGGCCGCGTCGGAGCACTCCTTGTTCGGGTAGTTCGGCGGCAGGTGTTCGGGGACCATCGTCGACTTGTCCGGGGCGACGAGCAGGACGAACTCGCGGCCGGAGTCCTCCACCGCCTTCTCCAGCTCCTTGAGCAGGCCGAGCGTCTCGGCGAAGGGCCTGCTCGGTTCGCACTTGGCCTTCATGTCGGCGTCGAGGTACAGCCAGCCGTCGGTGCCCTCGACGACCGACACGTCCGCCGCCTGCGCCGGGCCCTGGCCGGGCTGCTCCGGCCGGTGGTCGGGCAGCGGGGCCGGGGTGGGGCCGGTGCCGAGCGGGCCGGTGTCGGGCTGGCCGCCGAAGGTGGGCGGTTCGCCGAACACGCCGCGGCTGACCCCGTCGGCGGCGGTGATGGCGGCCGGGCGGAAGGACAGGTTGTCGGTGGCCCAGGCGTCGAAGCCGCGGAAGAAGCCCCAGCCGTCGCCGAGGCTGGGGAAGGAGGCGAGCGGGTGGTTCTCGATCTCCGCGGGCCGCACCCCGATCGCGTACAGCAGGGTGGGGGCGGCGAAGAAGACCAGGGCGCTGATGACGGCGAGCTTCTGCCGGGCGCCGTGCCGGGGGCGGTGCAGCGGGTGCTCCCTGGGCAGCCACGCCTCGTGCACGGGGGGCAGTTTCGGGGCGGGTGCCTGATCCGTCACCCGAGCACAGTAACCCCGTGCCCGTGACCGGCGCAGACCGTTCCGCCCACCCACCGCCGGTGTCCTCCCTAGACTGCGGTTCGCGCCCGAAGGTGTCATCCGAATCCGAAAGTGACCCACCGCCCGTGACCGAAACCGCAGAAGCCCCTCCGACGACGGGTGCCGCCCGGTCCGCGCGGTGGGTGTGGGGCCTCGAACTGCTCGCGCTGCTGCCGATCGCCGCGACCCTGGTGGACGTGCTCAGCGGGCCGCACCTGCAGTACCTGGACTACTGGCAGGTCCTGCTCAAGATCTACAACCCGGACGCGTCCCTGGACGTGGGTGGGTTCTTCGCCCTGCGCAACGAGCACCCGCTGGCCCTGCCCGCGCTGGCGTACTGGCTGAACGTGCTGGCCGCGCACGGCGACAACCGGACCCTGGGCTGCGTGGTCGTCGCCGTGGGCGCGATCACGGTGCTGGTGCTGCGGGCGGCGCTGCCGAGGTCGCTGCCGCCGGTGGTGCGGGCCGGGTTGGTGGTGGCCGCGTCGGCGCTGCTGTTCAGCCCGCACGGGCTGCACAACTTCGTCCGGTCGATGAGCGGCATGGCCTGGCTCACGGCGAACCTGCTGGTCGTGGGAACCCTGCTGCTGGCCAGGCGCGGCTGGTGGGTGGGCGCGTGGGCGGTCGGGCTGGTGGCCTGCCTGACCTACGGCACCGGGTTCCCGGTGTGGGTGGCGCTGGCCTGGTTCGCCTGGGTGCGCCGGGAGGCCATGTGGAAGCGGGTGGTGCCGCTGGTCATCCTGGCCGGGGTCTTCGCCGCGTGGTCGAACCTGGACCCCGGGGTGGAGCCGGGGCAGGCGCCGAGCAGCGACCCGAGCCGGGCGCTGTACACCTTCCTGGCCGCCGTCGGTCACCTGTGGACGGCCAACAACGCGGGGATGGCCGTCGTCGCCGGGGTGGCCGTCCTGGTCGCGTACGGACTGCTGCTGACCACCCGCGGCGCGCGGGACCCGGAGCTGCGGCTGTGGTGGGCGCTGGCCCTGCACGCGCTGCTGGCCTGCGGGATGATCGGCGTCTCGCGGATCGACTTCGGCCCCGACTACGGGATCATCAGCCGCTACGCCTCGCAGTCCGCGCTCGTGGCGCTGCCGCTGCTGGTGATCGCGGGGTGGCTGCTGGTGCACCGGTCGCGGGCGAACACCCCGCGGGTGGCAGTGGTCGCGGTGGCGGCCGGGGTCCTCGGGTTCGCGCTGGGCGTGCCGACGGCGATCGGCCTGCGCGACGAGATGCGCGAGGTGCCGTTGCAGGCGATCGCCCTGCGGGCGGGCCTGACCGACGCGTACCCGATCACCGTGCCGAGGGGGGCGCAGGTGCGGCGGCTGCTCCCGCAGATCGACCACTACCCGTTCACCCCCGACTTCACCCTCGGCTGCGGCGGGCCCGAGCTGGGTGACCGGATCGACGTGGACGACGCCGAGCGGCTGTCGCAGGCGGACAAGAGCCGCAGGCGCGACCCGTCCGGCTTCGTCGAGGGGAACGAGCAGCTCGACGGCGCCACGGTGGTGCGCGGCTGGGCCACCGGCCTCGACGACCCGATCCACTGCGCGGTCGTGGTGGACGGCGACGGCGAGGTGGTCGGCGGCGGGATCGTCAACCAGGTCCGGGTCGACGTGAGCACGAAGCTGAACTGGCTGCCCGGCCGCACCGGGTTCGCGGTGGTGGGGCCGACGGTGACGGACGAGACCAGGGTGGTGTTCGTCCGCGAGAGCGGGCGGATGCTGTGGCTGCCCGCCGAGGCGGAGAGCGGGGGTGACCGGTGACCGAGGTGAGCGTGCTCGTCCCGGCCAAGGACGAGGAGGCCACGCTGTCGCTGCTGGCCGACGAGGTCGCGGCGGCGCTGCACGGCGTCGACTACGAGCTGATCTTCGTCGACGACGGCAGCACCGACGGCTCGTGGAAGGTCATGTGCGAGCTGGCCGCGACCAGACCGGCGGTGCGCGCGGTGCGGATGCGGCGCAACTTCGGCAAGGCGGCGGCGCTGGCCGCGGCGGTGTCCGAGGCGCGCGGCGACCGGGTGGTCACCATGGACGCCGACCTGCAGGACGACCCGGCCGAGGTGCCGCGGCTGCTGGCCGAGCTGGACACCGGGGTCGACCTGGTCAGCGGGCACAAGGTGGACCGCAAGGACCCGCTGTCGAAGCGGCTGCCGTCGAAGGTGTTCAACAGGGTGGCCGGGGTGATCACCGGGCTGCCGCTCAAGGACCACAACTGCGGGCTCAAGGCCGCCGACGCCGAGGTCTACCGCAGGGTGCCGCTCTACGGGGAGCTGCACCGCTACATCCCGGCGCTGGCGCACCAGCAGGGCTACAAGGTCAGCGAGCTGGCGGTGAACCACCGGGCGCGGGCGCACGGGGTGTCGAAGTACGGGCTGGAGCGGTACGTGCGCGGCGCGCTCGACCTGCTGACGGTCGTGACGATCACCAGGTACGGCCGCAGGCCCGCGCACCTGTTCGGCGGGATCGGGTTCCTGTTCGGCGCGGTCGGGTTCCTGGTGCTGCTCTACCTGACCGGCGTGTGGCTGTTCACCGCCGACCCGATCGGCACCCGGCCGCTGCTCAACCTGGGCGTCCTGCTGGTGATCCTGGGCGTGCAGATGGTGTCGTTCGGGTTGATCGCGGAGATCCTGCTGCACCGCACCGCCCGGCGCGACGAGGTGCGCGAGCTGGTGTCCGAGCGGACGGACGACGCGTGAGCGGACTGCGCGGTGCCTACGTCGGCGGGGTCCGGGCCGCGCGCGGGCTGGCCGACCGGGTCGGGTTGCTCGACCGGCTCGGCGGCAGCGGCGCGCACACCGCCCGCCACCTGCGCACCCTGTTCGCCATCCACGACGTCGCTGACCTCGCCGGGCTGGACCTGGCCTGGTGGAGCTACCCGGCGATGGCGCGGGTCGAGCGGTTCCTGGCGGCCCGGGACGCGCCGCGGGTGTTCGAGTTCGGCGCGGGGGCGAGCACGGCGTGGCTGGCCCGCCGCGCCGCCGAGGTGCACAGCGTGGAGCACGACGCCGGGTTCGCCGGGCACGTGCGGGCGCTGCTGGCCGACGCGCCGCACGTGACCCTGCACGCGGTGCCCGCCACCCCGGCGGGCGCCTCGACGGTGGTCCGGTCCGGGCGGGCCGGGCACGAGCACCTGGACTTCGGCGCGTACGCGTCCACCATCGACGCGGTCGGCGGCGAGTTCGACCTGGTCGTGGTGGACGGGCGGGCCAGGGTGGCGTGCTTCCGCCGCGCCCTGGACCACCTCGCGCCGGACGGGCTGGTCGTCTTCGACAACATCCGCCGCAAGCGCTACGCCGAGGCCACGACCACCCCGGGCACCCGCGTGGAGTACCTGCGCGGCGGCACCCCGGCGCTGCCCTACCCGACGACGACCGGGCTGATCAACCGTGGCTGAGGGGGCGGGCAGACGGAGCCGTGCGGCCGACGTGCTGACCGTGGGGTTCGTGCTGCTGGCCGTGGGCGTCGCGGGCTGGGCGCTGCGCGACGACCTGCCCGCCCTGGGCGCGGCCATCGGCACCATCGGCTGGTGGCGGGCGGCGGGCGCGTTCGCGCTGGTGGTGCTCGGGCTGCTGGCGACGGCGCAGGTGTGGCGGCGGTGCCTGGACGCGCTGGGCCACCCGGTGGGCTGGGCCGCCGCCCGCGCGATCTTTTTCCCGGCGCAGGTGGGCAAGTACCTGCCGGGCGCGGTGTGGCCACTCCTGGCGCAGGCCCGGTTCGCCCGCCGGTACGGTGTGCCCGCCCACTCGGCGCTGTTGGCGGGTGCGGTGTTCCTGGCCGTGCACGTGGTGACCTCGGTGGTGGTGTCCGCCGGGTTGCTGTTCGCCGACCGGGGGCTGCTCTCCGGGTACGGCTGGGCGGGGCTGGCCGCGGTGCTGGTCCTGCCGCTGCTGCACCCCCGGGTGGTCACCGCCGTCGTGCGCAGGCTCGGCGGGGACGCCGGGCTGCCCGCGCTGACCTGGTCGGCGCTGCTGCGGCCGATGGGGTGGATGGTCCCGGCCTGGCTGGCCTACGGTGCGGCCGGGCTGGTTGCGGCGGCGCCGTTCACCGGCGCGACCGCCCGGCTCGGCGGGCTGGCGACCAGCGGGTTCGCCCTGAGCTGGTTGGTCGGGCTGGTCGTGGTCTTCGCCCCGGCCGGGCTGGGCGCGCGGGAGGCGGTGCTGGTGCTGGTGCTGGGACCGGTGTTGGGGGTGGTGGCCGCGACCGCGGTGGGGTTGCTGCTGCGGGCATGCCATACCGTCGCCGACATGGGCCTGGCCCTGGTGCACGGGGTGTCCGGCGGATCACGGTCCGCAGGCGATCGCGGGGAAGGGGCACCGGGATGACGGTGCGGGTGGGACGATTGAACAGAGCTCCGGGCGGAACGGGGAACCGATGACCTGGCAAGACGATCTGCGCAAGCTGGACGAGGCGCTGACCAAGGACGCGGTCACCCTCGCCGAGTACCGCAAGCGGCGCGACGAGATCCTGATCGCGGCGTCGACCTCGCCCGCGCCCGCGCCGTCCAAGCGCCCGACCGCGGTCGGCTCGACGAGGATGGTCGAGGAGCGCGCGATCCCGGCGGACCGCCGCGGCCCGCAGCCGCCCCCGCCGCACGCGGGACCGGTGCGCCCGCCCGGCCCCCTCGCGGGTCCGCCGCAGTTCCCGGCGCCCCCGGCCCGACCGGTGGACGGCCCGACCCAGCCGGTGGTGGAGCAGGCCCAAGCCCAGACGAGCCCGATCCAGCCGGTGGCGGGACCGGGGCAGCCGACGCCGAGGCAGGCCCAGCCGGTGGCGGGACCGCACCGGTCTCCGGCTCAGCCCGGGGCAGGGCAGGCCCCGGCGAACCCGGTCCGCCCGGTGGACGGCCCGACCCGGCCGGTGGCGGGGCCGCCCCAGCCACCGACGAACTCCCCTCAGCCCCCGGCAAACCTGGCCCAGCCCCCGGCGAACCCGGCGCAGCCCACGGCGGGACCGGCCCAGCCCCCGGCAAACCCGGCGCAGCCCCCCGCGAACCCGGCGCAGCTCCCGGCCAACTCGGCGCAGCCCGCGGCCGGACCGGCACAGGTTCCAGCGAACCCGGCTCAGCCCCCCGCGAACCCGGCTCAGCTCCCGGCCGGATCGGCGCAGCCCGCGGCCGGATCGGCGCAGGTTCCAGCGAATCCGGCTCAGCCCCCCGCGAACCCGGCTCAGCCCGCGGCCGGATCGGCGCAGGCTTCAGTGAACTCGGCGCAGCCCGCGGCGGGACCGGAGCAGGCTTCGGTGGATCGGGCCCAGCCGGTGGCGGGGCCCGCTCAGTCGCAGGCGGAGTCCGCTCAGCCGGTGGCAGACCCGGCCCGGTCGTCGGCGAGCCCGGATTCGCGTCCGGCGCAGTCGTCGGCCGTTGTCCCGACCGAGACGCTGACCGAGGGCAAGACCCCGGCAGACTCACCGAAGTCCCCGGCGGACCCGGCGCAGCCGCCCACCGAGGCCGCGGGCAAGACCGCCGCGGGTCCGGCGCAGAACCCGAGCGCGGCCGAAACCCCGGCTGAGCCGAAGCAGCCGCCCGCGGCGGGCCCCGACAAGCCGACCGCGGAGCAGGACAAGCAGCCGGTGGCCCCCACCGAGAAGCCGGACCCGGCCGGGAAACCCGCCGCCGAGTCCCCGGCCCCGGAGAAGGGTTCCGCGGCGGAACCGGCGCGGACGGGCACCGAGCCCGCGGGCGAGCCGCCCACCGAGCCCGCCCTGGCGAAGCCGCAACCCCAGGCTGGGCAACCGAAGCAGCCCGCCGAACGGCCGAAGCCCGACGCCGACACCACCCAGGTGATCGGCGACCTGGGCAGCACGCAGGTGATCGACCGGACCGTCGTGACCGCCGCCGACCAACCGTCCGGTCCGCCGGGGGCGGCGGGACCGGGTGGGCCGCCCGGGTCGCTGACGCCGATGGTCACGCTGCCCCGCGACACCCCGATGCAGGGCCACGAGGTCTTCGCGGTCGCGGCGGACGGGTCCGGTGGCAACCGCAACCGGGTGCTGGTCGCGCTCGGCGCGCTGGTCGTGGTCGCGGGGCTGGTGTGGTGGCTGGCCTTCTCCGGCGACACGTCCGGCGACTCCGGCGACCGGCAGCAGGCCGCCCCGCCCGCGGTCCAGGTCGGTGACCCGGCGACGATCACGCTGCCCGGCACGCCCGACCCGCGCAGCGGCGCCATGAGCCTGTCGCAGGCGCAGTCGGCGAACGTGTTCAGCGCCCGCGAGGTCGGCCTGCTGTCCGCGGTGGGCGTGGACGCGGTCACCTACACCGGTTCGTACGAGGGGACGACGGCCTACCTGGTGCAGGCGTTCCCCAACCCGGACGCCGCCGCCGCGGCGAAGACGACCGCGGGGGTGCTCGACGCCAACCGCAAGCTCAACTTCGCCGACCGGGCGGTCGAGGGGCTGCCCGCCGCAGCGCGCGGCATCGGTACCCAGGGACCGGAGTCGTCGCTGGCCAGGGTGGTCTACACCGCCGGTACCTGGACGGTGCAGGTGAGCGTCCTCCAGTCGCCGTCCGGTGATCCGGCGGTGCTGGACGAGCGGCTGCGGACCCTCGTGGAGACCGTCGGCAAGACCCTGCCGGTGACCTGATCCGTTCCCGCACGTATCTATTTGGCGACCGCACCACAGGACGTCATGCGACTTAGGCACAATGAGCGCGTCCTGACGCGGTTGGAGGCATTTGCATGTCCTGGCAAGACGAGCTGCGGAAGCTCGACAGCGCGCTGGTGGCGGGTGAGTTGACCGCCGACGAGTACCGCCAGCGCCGCGACCGCGTGATGGTCGAGGCTGCGGGCCAGAACCAGGGCGGACAACCGGCGACCCCGGCCCAAGCCGCCCCGGCCCAGCCCACCCCGGCCCAACCCATCCCACCCCAACCGACCCCCCCGACCCCGCCCCCGCCGAACGCGATGGAGTCGACGCAGATCGTCGCCCCGGTCTCCGGCGGCTTCCCGGTCCCGCCGCAGCAGCCGAACACCACCGAGCGCACCCAGGTGGTGCCCGGTCAGCAGCCGCCGCAGCAGGCGGGCGGCAACGAGTCCGCCGAGCGCACCCAGGTGGTGTCCGGCAGCGCCATGGGCGGCAACCCCGGCGGCAACGGCGGGGACGCGGGCGAGCGGACCCAGATCGTGCCCGGCCGCGCCATGAACACCGGCCCGAACACCGGTCCCCAGGGCGTTCCGCAGGGCATGGGCGGGCAGCCGCACTTCCCGCCGCCGCAGCCGCGCCCCGCGTGGGAAACCGCGCGACCGCAGCAGAACCCGGGCCAGAGCCCGCCGCCGTGGATGAACGACGACGGCCTGCCGCCGGACTTCGGCTCGGCGCAGAGCTGGCCCCGGCAGGGCCCGGAGATCTTCACCGAGTCCGGGGGCGGCGGCAAAGGCAAGAAGTTCGCCATCATCGCCGCCGTGGTGGTCCTGGTGGCCGCGGGCATCACGGCGTTCTTCGTGTTCAAGCCCAACGGTTCGGACACCACGGGCACCGGGGGCCAGAACCCGCCCGCGTCGTCGAGCACCGCCCCGCCCACCTCGACCGGTCCGAAGCTGCCCAAGGGCCCGTTCGTCGCGCTGGACGGCACGGAGCTGGACAACCAGAACATCACCATCGACACCGCGGTCGCGGGCAAGGTCCCGACCGAGTCCGAGGGCGCGTTCCTCAAGTCCCAGGGCGTGACGAACGTCGGCATGTACGTCACCAAGGAGGGCGAGCTGGTCCGGGCGGTCTGGGCGTTCACGCCCGCCGCGGGCGCGGACCCCAAGGTGCTGCTGACCGCCATCGACGGCTACTTCGCCAACAACGGCCACACCGAGGTGACCGGGCTGCCCGACGGCGTCCTCGGCCGCACGCTGCCCGCCCCGGCCCCCAGCCAGGGCGCCAGCTTCCGCGCCTTCTACGTCGCCGACGGCGTGGTCCTGCAGATCGAGTCCTACGGCCCCGACCAGGCCGCGGCCAAGGAGGCGTTCGACAAGATCGTCTCCGACCAGGTCGAGAAGTTCCCGCCCGCGGCCTAGGCGACTCGGGGATGACTGAGCAGAGCGGCGCGCTGCTGGCGGTGCTGCGCGCCACCGGTGACGTGTCGGCGGGGTCGCCGGAGCTGGCGGCCGGGGTGCGGTCGCTGGAGGCGGCGGCGCACTTCTCCCCGGCCCGGCTGGGGGTGCTGGACCCGCTGCGGCTGCGCGCCGGGGCGCGGGCCCTGCACCTGGGCTGCGGGTCCGGGGCGTTCCTGCGGGCGCTGGCCGAGGCGGGGCTGGTGGTCACCGGGTACGAACCGGACGCCGGGATGGCCGCGGTGGCGCGGGAGCGCTGCCGGGACCTGACCGGCGTTGTGGTCGGTGGCGCCGAGGTCCTCGACGGCACCTGGGACCTGGTGCTGGCCGACGGCCCGGACGAGCGGGTCGTCGACCTGCTGGCCCCCGGCGGGCTGGCCGTGCTGGTGTTCGGCAACGAACTGGGGCTGGCGCACGTGCTGGGTGCGCCTGCCCGGCCGGGTGCGTGGTCGCGGTCGGCGGTGGTCGAGTCGCTGGCCGCCGCCGGGCTGACCGCGCGGCGCACGCTGATGGCCTACCCGGACGAAACCCTGCCGAGGGTGCTGCTCGACGAGTCCGCGTTCGACCGCCCGGACGCCGCCGAGCTGGTCGACAAGCTGGTGCGCGACCCGGTGCGGGGCAGCGCGGCGGCGGTCGACCCGCTGGTGCCCGCCCGGTACCCGCACCGGCTGGCGGTGGCGAACGGTTCCGGCGCGGCGGTCGCGCCGGGGTACGTGGTCTTCGCCGCCCGCGACGCGAAAGCGCTTGCCCGGGGTGTCGAGGAGGGTCTGGCGTGGCTGCCCGCGAACCCCCGGCTGCCGCTGTGGCGGCGGACCCGGCGGCTCGACGGTGACCTGACCCTGCGCACCCTCCGCGGCGAGGGCGGGGTGGCGGGGTGGCTGCGGCAGCACGTGGTGGCCGCCGAACCGCTGGTCCCCGGGCGGGGCATGGACGCGCTGGTGCTCGACGCGCTGCGCGCCGGTGACCTCGACCAGGCCCGCACGCTGCTGGTGGCTTGGCGCGAGCACTGCGCCGGGGGCGCGGAGGACCTGACCGACGCGCACCCGAGGCACCCGTTCCTGCCCGGCCGCGCCGGGGTCCCGGTGCTGCCCGCGGACCGGCTCGACGTGCACCCCGGCAACCTGATCGTCGGCGCGGACGGTGTGCTGACCCTCGTCGACGACGAGTGGCGGGCGGGTGCGGGCGTCGACGCGGAGCTGGTGCTGCTGCGCGCGCTGGTGGAGTTCGCCAGGGAGATCGTCGGCACCGCCGCGGAGCACCCGTGGCGGTCGGCGCGGACCGTGCACGAGGTGCTGACCGGCCTGTGCGACCTGGTCGGGTTGACCGGGGCGCGGGACCGGCGGTGGGACGAACTCCTCGCGGCCGAAGCGAGCTTGCAGGAGGCCGTCTACGGCCGGGACGCGTCGGGCATCGCCGAGGAACTGGCCGCGAGCGCGCACGCGGTGCCACCGGAACCGCTGTGGCGCATCCCCGGCGGCCTGGCCGAGCTGCGCGCCGACCGCGAGCGCCGGTACCGGGCGGATCTGGCCGTCGCCGCCGCCCAGGGCGTGATCGAGGACCGCGAGCGGGACCTGGCGCGGGTGCGGGCGGAGCAGGCCGAGCTGGCCGACCGGCTCGCGCTGACCGAGCACGCGCTGGCGTCGGCGAACGCGGCGCTGGACACCATGGACGACCGCCTGGCGCTGGCCTTCGAGGAGGTCGCCGGTGCGGTGGCCGAGGCCGGGACCGCCTGGGAGTCCGCCGCCGAGGCCGCCCGCGCGGCGGAGCGGGCCGAGCACACCGCGGCGTCGCTGTCGGACCGGCTGACCCGGACCGCGCTGCGGTTGGCGGCGCTGGAGAACTCGAAGCTGGTGCGCCGCGCGCACCGCACGCTGTGGCCCGCCGCGCGCGTGGCCCGCGGGGTGCGCGACCTGGCGCTGGGCCGCCCCGGGGAGGAGTCGGACGGTGTGCTGCGCCGGATCGGCGCCAAGTCGCCCGCGGTGAGCGCGGGCCTGGCCACCCGCTACCGGCGGGCCGCGGCGGGGGTCCGGGAGTCCGGCCTGCACTTCGACGTGCCGGTCCCGGCGGAGCCGGTGCCGGTGGGGCGCGGTCAGGTCGTCGAGCTGACCGGGTGGGTGGTGCACGCCGCGGTCGGCGTGCGCGCGGTGCGGTTCACCGCCGACGGCGCGGAGGTCACCGCGGAGTACGGGCTGAGCAGGCCGGACGTGTCGGCGGCACTGCACGCGGCGGGGGTCCGCGCCCCCGAGGGCAGCGGTGTGCACGCGCGGCTGGCCGTCCGGACCGCGGTGGAGCGCGAGGTGCCGCTGTCGATGGCGGTGGAGCTGACCGACGGCACGGTCCTGCACCGCGACCTGCCGCCGCTGCCGGTGCGCCCGGGCAGCAGCCGGGAACGGCTGGTCGGCCACTGGGCGGGCACCGGCCCGAAGGTGGCCGTGTGCCTGGCGCTGTACGAACCGGACATCAAGTTCCTGGCCGCCCAACTGGATTCGATCCGGGCCCAGCAGCACACCAACTGGTTCTGCGTCCTCTGCGACGACGGGTCCACAGAGGACACCCTGGCGGAGGTCCGCGCCCTCGTCGCGGACGACCCGAGGTTCGCCCTGGTGGTCAACGAGGACAACGTCGGCTTCTACGCCAACTTCGGCCGGGCCGCCGAACTCGCCCCCGCCGACGCCGACGCCATCGCCCCCTGCGACCAGGACGACGTCTGGCACGAGGACAAGCTCAGCTCGCTGCTCGCCCCGATGGCCGACCCCGAGGTGCAACTCGTCTACGCCGACATGCGCCTGATCGACGAGCACGACAACCACCTCGCCGACTCGTTCTGGCTCAACCGCGTCAACCACCAGGACGACCTGGAGTCGTTGCTGCTGCTCAACACCGTCACCGGCGCCTCCGCCCTGATCCGCGCCGACCTGGTGTTCGACCGCGCCCTGCCCATGCCCCCCGGCACCCCCTCGGCCTTCCACGACCACTGGTTCGCCGCGACCGCCCTGGTCAACGGCCGCATCGAGTTCATCGACCGCCCCCTGCACTCCTACCGCCAGCACTCCACCAACGTCACCGGCAGGCAGGACGAACGGCTCGACAAGGACCTGCCGTCCGGCCTGGCCCTGGTGAAACTGGCCAACGGCGCCGACATCGACCCGGCACTGGCTGCTGAGCTGGAGGCGGTGGCCGAGTTCGAGCTGCGCCGGGTCGCGCAGTACGCGCGGGTCCTGTTGCTGCGCAACGAGGACACGGCGGATGAAGCGACCAAGGCGGTGCTGCGGCGGTTGAGCGCGGCGGACCAGTCGGTGCGCGCTTTGCTGCCGACGGTGGCCAAGGCGAGTCGGGACGGTGGGCGGGTGACCGCTGGGGCGGAGCGGCGGATGCTGGCTGCGGCGCTGCGGCGGCGGGCGCTGCGGGCGGCTCGGCTGCGGATTCCGCCGTTGACACCGCCGAGCTAGGCCGGGGGTCATGAGAGCCTCACACCTGTGGCTACTGAAACCGAGGTGGGAGAGCTGCTGCACCAGCGCGGCTGGCGGACGGCATTCACGGTCGCCGAAAGGGTGAACGCGTGGGCTGCCCTGGTGAGCACCATCGAGCGCGGCTACGGCGAAGACGTCCACAAGTACACCAACGACCTCTACTGCCGGAACTGGCTGCACGAGGCGTGGCTCCTGCTGGACGAACACGTCGTCCAGCTCTGGACCCCGCAGATCAAAGCCCTGGACGACCGGTACCGGGACACGACCATCGACGACGACGGCCACGTGCTCGGCCAGTTCCACAGGCTGCCCGGCCCCGACCTGTGGTGGTGGCGGCGACGCCCCCGCACCCTCACCGGAGACCTCGGGCGTTCGCTTCGCTCGGCCGGTGCCACGGGCACTGACCCGGCGTGACCACCAGCCCCACGAATTGTGCGACGACCCTCAGGCGACGGGGGCGATGGCGCAGTCGACGAGGACTCCGCGGGGGACGGAGCGCCGGGTCTTGGAGGGGTGGACGCGTCGCCGGACAACCGTGCAGGCGCTGGCGCTCGCGCGCATCGTGTTGGCGTGTGCCTCGGGTTGACCGCACAGGCCGCCGCGTGACATCAGTTTCCGCGCCCGCATCCAGTCGAGCGGGACGCTGATCGCACCGAGGAAGCGGGCCCCCGCCGCATGCCCGACGTGGAGGTCCGATGGCGTGCACACCACTGTCCGCATCAGGCGAATCGGGACAGCGCCGATGCGGCTTCCTGCCACTGCACGCACGTCGGGGGTTGCCAGGTGGTCAGGAACTCCGTCACGGCGGCGTAAACCGTCTCCACGGGGACTTCGGCGTGCGGTGGTATCGCGAAGTCGTGGAATCCGGCCAGGTAGTAGGTCAGCCACTCGGTGTTCGTCCCGGTCGTGGGGACGTGGCTGGTTGCGCCCCGGGTCCACTTCACCACGCCGACGTCGTTGTTGACACCGAAGGTGAGCGTCACGCGGTCCTGGTTGTCCGCCTCCACCGGTTCTCGTGACAGCTTCCAGCACCACGGGATCTCCACCCCGGCGTCGTTGAGCGCGCGCACCTCCGCGACCAGGTCGACCCCGGGCGGCATCGTCTCGCGGTCGAGGTACTCGGTGTGGAGCACGGGTTCGGTCACAGCGGCGCCTTTCCTTCGTACTCCCGCTCCATGACCACGACCACCTTCATCTCGACGTGGTGTGCCACGTCCACGGCTTCGAACTGGGACAGCACCACGGCTCGCTGCGCCGCGTCCTGCGCCCACCCGTCCGACCGGTGGGCGCTGAGCGTGCCGAAGTCGCGGCCGTCGATTTCCACGTGCCCCACGATGGCGACGTTGCCGGTGCCCCGGCGCACCCGTGGCGGGAGGTCGTCGCAGTAGGGCAACGCCGCCACCGGGTATCGGTCGCCGTGCTTGTTCTCCACCCCCGGTGGAGGTGACGCGGAAGACGAGGCCGGAGGCGGTTGCGCCGGGGTTGGACGCGGCCCCTTTGGCGCCGGGGTCTGTGGCGCACCCGATGACGGCGCACCGCGCCCTGGGCCTTCCGCCGAGGCGAGGTAGGTGCTGATGAGCTGTTCGGTCTCGGCGACGCTCCGCCATACCGCGCGCAGCTCCTCCAGCACAGCCGCGTAGGAGGTCGGCATGGGGCCGATGATGCTCGCGGCCTTCTCGATCAGGGCCGCCGCGACCTCGATGACCTGGCGCGCGTCCGCCAGCACCGCGCGCAGCGCTGCGGCCAACTCCCCCACCGACATCAGACCACCCTGGAATCCCGGGCCGACAACCTCGGCGGTCGCAACAACAGGTTCCCGTGCGGCGCGGGGCCGCTTTCGCGCCGGTCGGTCCTTGGCGCACCTGCCCAAGCGTGGTCGCGGGGTGAACCGGTCACGGGGTGGGTGTCAGCCGGTGGGGGCGATGGCGCAGTCGACGAGGACTCCGCGCATCTGGTTGGCGAAGTGGGTGGTGGAGAAGTGTTCTCGGCAGGTGTCGAGGAGGGACTGCTGCACTTCTGTCCACAGTGGTTTGTCGGTGAGCAGGCGGTCGCAGAGGTCGACCAGTTCGGCTGGGGAGCTGCCGATCAGGTGGCGGGCCGTCCAGCCGAGGTGCAGGCCCTCGCCGCCGACCGGGGTGGTGACGAAGGGGAGGCCTGCGGCCATGGAGTCGACGAACTTGATTTTGACGCCCGCGCCGTAGCGCATGGGGACCACGTGCAGCAGGGCCGTGCCGAGGACGGGGGCCGGGTCGGGGACCTTGCCTACGACGGTGATCGCCGGGCCTTCCAGGGCCAGGACCGCGGGGGACGGGTCGGCGCCGACGACTCTCAGGCGCAGGTCCGGGTGGCGTTCGCGCAGTGGGGGCAGGACCTCGTCGGCGAGTTCGAGGACGGCGAATTCGTTGGGGGTGCGGGGTTGGCCGTCGAAGCCGCCGAAGAACACGATGCCGTGGCGGCCCTCCAGGCCGGGGACGGTTTCGGGGACCTTCGCCGGGTAGCAGGCGACGTGGACCAGCGTGTCCGGGGCGATCCGGCGGGCCCACTGGGCCTCTTCCTCGCTGACGCAGACGGCGACGTCGGCCCAGGTGAACGCCTCGACCTCTTCCTTGCGCAACCGCACGCCCTCGATGGCGAACCGGCGGCGTTCCGCCGCGTCGAGGGCGGTCTCGAAGTGTTGGGCGGGGCGGCGGTGGAACAGGGCCTCCGAGTCGTAGACCAGCACCGCCTGCGGTTGGTACTCGGCGATCGGTTTGCCCAGGGCGGTGAAGTTGTGCGGGCGGAACGCGCACACCACGTCGAACAGGCCCGCGTGTTCCCGAGACCAGGTGGCGGCGTCGGTCACTCCCCAGACGACCTCGATGCCCCTGGCTTGCAGGGCGGGTGCGTACTCCTCTGCCCGTTCCGGGGAGGCGGCGAAGAAGGTGACCCTGGCCCTCGGGTCGCCCGCGCGCCAGGCGTCGACGACCGCCATGGTGCGGGGGTCTCCCCGGCCCCGGTCGGCCTGCGGTACCCGGTCGTCGATCAGCAGGACCCGGTAGGGCGCGCTGGTGTCGCGCAGGGACCAGCGGCGGTGCGGGTGGTCGTCCAGGCCGACGACCGGTGGTCGGTCGGCCAGTTCGGTGCCCCAGCGGTCCAGGAAGTGCTTGTGGTTGAGGCGCATCAGTTCTTCGGCGCGGGCTGACGACGAGCTGCCGTGTCGGGCGTGGCGGACCGCGACCGAGGGCAGCACCCACGTCTGGTGACCCGCTTGGCGCAGCAGCAGCGCCAGGTCCACGTCTTCGAAGTAGGCGATCTCGTACTCGCTGCTGAAGCCCGCAACCTGGTGGAACGCGCTGCGCCGCACCACCAGGCACGCCGCGGAGGCGTAGTCGACCTCGCGGGCGAACAGCGTTTCGCGTGGTTCGTCGTAGGCGCGGCACCAGCCGTCGCCGCCGATGAGGCTGCCCGCCTCCTGCACGGTGCCGTCGGCGTTGAGCAGCAGTGGGGACACCGCTGCCGCTTCGGGGGTGCGGTCGAGGAAGTCCAGCAGTGGGTCCAGCCAGCCCTCGGTGACCTCGATGTCGGCGTTGAGGAAGCAGACGAACTCGGTGTCGGCGTGGCGGACGCCGAGGTTGCCGCCGACGCCGAAGCCGAGGTTCTCCGGCAGGCGCAGGACCGTTTCCTCGGTCAGGTTCTCCGTCAGCCAGTCGCCGGTGCCGTCCGGGGAGGCGCTGTCGGTGATGACCACCCGGTAGGGCTGCGGGGTGTGGTCCGCCAGGGCGCGCAGGCAGGTTTGCACCAGGTCACGGCCGCCGTAGGTGACCAGGACGAAGGTGATCCGGGGGGTGTTCACCCGCGTGCCTTCCCGTAGGCGCGGCGCAGCGGTTCGCTCCAGCGGACCAGCTTGGTGTCGCGCCAGGCGGTCAGTTCGCGTTCGGCGGCGGCGAGCCGGGCGACCAGGTCGGCGTTGGCGCGTTCCAGTTCGGCGATGTGCGCCTGCTGGGCGGCGATCGTCGCGTCCCGCTCGGCGGTGGTGGCGCGGCTGTCGGCGAGGTCTTGGAGGGCGGTGGCGTAGGGCTCGGTGACGCGGCGGCGCTCGACGAGCATCCGCTGCCGCAGCCGCCAGTGCGCGGTCCGCACGGCGGCGTTCTCCCCGGCCAGCGCGGACAGCCTGCGGTGCAGTTCGCCGTCGCGGTCCGCGCGGGCGGCCTCGACGGCGGCGGCGAGGCGGTCGAAGTGGGCGGCGAGGCGGTCGTGGGCGGCCGGGTCGCAGGTGGGGGTGCCCGCGGGGACGGTGCGCTGCCCGCCGGTGGCGATGCGGGCGGGTGGGGCGAACTCGGCGACCACGGCGGCGTCCGGGCTGCCGGGTTCGGTGACCAGCAGCCAGTTGGCGCCGATGCCCGCCGCGACGGCCGCCGCGTGCTCGTCGGCGGTCAGCACCAGGCGGGCGCCGACCAGGGCGGCCAGCCGGTCCTCCAGCACCCAGTCCCCTGGCACCTCGACCGCGTCGGCGGCCAGGCCGGGGCTGGTGGCGAGGGTGTAGTCGCCCTCGGGGAGCAGGCCGAGGGTGCGGAGCTGGACCAGCCGCTCGGCGAAGGTGCCGGGGTCGACCAGTGCGGCGACGGCGATGGCCGGGTGCGGCACGACCTCGGCTTCGGCACCTGCGGCGCGCAGCAGCTCGTGGGACGCCTGGTCGCGCACGGCGACGACCTCGGCGGTGACGGGACCGTCGCAGCGGGTGAACCGGACACCGCTGTAGGCGATGGGGTGGCCGACGCCGGGGGTGTCGAAGAACCGCACGCCCGGTGCCGCGCCGTCGTACGGGTCGGTGCCCAGCGGGGTGGCCGGGGCCAGGACGGAGGCGTCGGCGGAGGCGGTGATGTCGGCGATCCGGGTGGGGGTCGGCGTGCCCAGCGGTTCGGCGGCGATCCCGCCGTCGGCGCGGGTGGGGCGCGACCAGCCGAGCGGGGCGAACTGGGTGGCCCGCCACCCGGGCAGCCTGCTGGTGAGCGCCTGCTCGACGACCCGGCCGAGCACCTGGTCACCCCAGCCGGGCAGGTCGGTGGTGCTCCAGATGGCGACCGCGCCGATTCCCGGCGTCGAAGGTGCTGGCACGGCCGCGACTGTATCGAACGACCTGCGGCGACCTGCCGGGGATCGAGTTGTCCACAGGAGTTGCCCACATTGTGCACAAGTGTTCGAATGACGCTCGGTAGCCGGTCCCGGTTGGGGGTAATTTGGCCGGGTGTTCACCACGCGACCCGAACTGACGGGCACCCACGGCATGGTCGCCTCCACGCACTGGCTCGCCTCCTCGGCGGGCATGGCGGTCTTGGAGGACGACGGCAACGCCTTCGACGCCGCCGTGGCCGCCGGTTTTGTGCTCCAAGTGGTCGAACCGCACCTCAACGGCCCCGGCGGGGAGGTCCCGGCGGTGTTCGTCACCGCCGCCGACCGCACCCCTCGTGTCCTCTGCGGGCAGGGCGTGGCGCCAGCGGGTGCCACCGTCGAGCACTACACCGGTCTCGGCTTGGACCTGGTCCCCGGCAGCGGCCTGCTCGCCGCCACCATCCCCGGTGCCTGGGACGGGTGGTTGCTGCTGCTCCGCGACCACGGCACCAAGCGCCTGGCGGACGTGCTCAAGTACGCCATCGGCTACGCCCGCTCCGGCTTCCCGCTGCCCACCCGGGTCCCCGCCGTTCTCGACGCCGTCCGCGACCTGTTCACCACCCACTGGCCCACCTCGGGCGAGCAGTGGTTGGGCGCCACCGGCGACTGGTTCACCAACCCGGCCCTGGCCGACACCTGGGAGCGCCTGCTCGCCGAGGCCACCGGCCCCACCCGGGAGGCGGAGATCGACGCCGCCCGCCGCGCCTGGTCGCAGGGTTTTGTCGCCGAGGCGGTCGACGAGTTCGCCCGCAGGCCGCACCTGGACGACTCCGGCGAGGCGCACGCGGGTGTCCTGACCGGCGCGGACATGGCGGGCTGGTCGGCGTCGTTCGAGGACGCCGTCACCGCCGAGGTCGGCGGCTGGACCATCGCCAAGTGCGGCCCCTGGTCCCAGGGCCCCGCCCTGCTTCAGCAGTTGCGGCTCCTGGACGGCGCGGACCTCTCCTACGCCGACGGCGTCCCCACCGCCGACACCGTCCACCTCGCCCTGGAAGCGTCGAAGCTCGCCTTCGCCGACCGGGAAGCCTGGTACGGCGACTCCGCCGAGGTGCCCACCGCGACGCTGCTCTCCCCCGCCTACGCCGCCGAGCGCCGCACCCTCATCACCGACACCGCCTCCCCCGACCTGCGCCCCGGTTCCCCCGACGGCCGCACCCCCGCCCTCCCCCGCTACCTCAGCACCCCGCAGGCCAGCACCACCGGTGACGCCACCGAACCGCGCCTGCCCGGCACCACGGGTGAACCCACCGTCGCCACCGGCAGGCCCACCGACCCCGCAGTGAGCAGCACCGGCACCACCCGGGGCGACACCGTGCACATCGATGTCACCGACCGCTGGGGCAACACCATCTCCGCCACCCCTTCCGGCGGTTGGCTCCAGTCGTCCCCCACCATCCCCGGCCTGGGGTTCTGCCTGGGCAGCCGGGCTCAGATGTTCTGGCTCGAACCGGGTCTGCCCGCGTCGCTGGTCCCGGGCAGGCGCCCGCGCACCACGCTTTCACCGTCGCTGGCCACGAACGGCGCGGAGACGATCGCCTTCGGCACCCCCGGCGGCGACAGCCAGGACCAGTGGCAGCTCTGCTTCTGGCTCGCGCACACCGCAGGCGGCCTCGACCTCCAAGCCTCGATCGACGCGCCCGCCTGGCACTCCACCGCGTTCCCGAGTTCCTTCTACCCCAGGACGTTCACGCCGAACGAGGCCCAGGTGGAATCCCGCCTTGGACAGTCCACACTGGACCAATTGTCCCGGCGCGGGCACAAGCTGGTCGACATGGGACCGTGGGCGCTGGGCCGGTTGTCCGCAGTGGCCAACCGCGAGGGTCGCCTGCGCGCGGCGGCCAACCCGCGCGGGATGCAGGGCTACGCGGTCGGCCGCTGAGGTTCAGAGGAGGGCGGCCAGTTTGCCCACGGTGTTCCAGTTGCGGCCGGTGGCGGCGACCTTCCACCGCCGTTCCAGCCAGGGGCCGAGGACCGGGGCGTTGGCGATGCCGTCCGGGCACCACTGGTAGACCACGCGGTCGCCGACGACGATGTTCTCCGGGTCCAGCACCCGGGGGTCGTGCTCGGCGGCGACCTCGGGTGCCGGGTCCTCGGACAGGAACAGGGCGACCATCTTCGACCCGTTGTCGGCCTTGGCCGCGAACGGGTGCGCGGCCATGACCGACCGCAGGTCGTCCCCGGTGCGCACCAGGACCCGGGTGGTCAGGTCCAGCCGCTCCACGAGCGTGGCCTCCAGCAGTCCTTCCAACGCGGCGGCGTTCGTGCCGTCGACGGTGAAGGTGGCGTTGCCGCTCTGCAGGAGCGTGCGGACATCGGCAAACCCGAGGCCGGTCAGCAGCTCGCGCAGGTCGGCCATGGCGATCTTGCGGTGCCCACTCACGTTGACCCCGCGCAGCAGGGCCGCGTATCCGCTCACGGGGTCAGCGCTCGAACCGGCCCGATCGCACGCTCCACACCAGCGACCGCACATCAACGCGCAGACTCGGCCCATCGCTGTTCTTCGAGTCACGCACACCATCCAACGCGTATCGAACTTCGACACAGTTGGCATTGTTTTCGCTGCGGCTGGACTTACGCCACACCTGGTTATCAGACACCTTGCTTCTCCAATCGGTTGCGCACTTCGGCAATAATATTGGTGGAGGCATCCGGCGATTGGGACACCCGGTGGATGCTGTCAACGGCGCGCTTGTAGGCGTTTACGTCGTCCTCTTCGTGCAGGATGAGCACCGATCGACGTGCGCCAACGAAGACGATGGAGTCCAGTTCGACCGCACCATGCCTGCCACCCTTGTTCCGCATCGGCATCGCCGCGCTCGACTCAATGAGTTCGAAGGCGCCATCGAGCCCGGGGTGCCACCCGCTGCGGTCGAGGACGATGCGCAGTTCAACATTGGGTCGGGTCGCCATGTCGAGCAGGTGATCGAGTTGGCCGATCGTCGTCCGCACACCGCCGATGTCTTGATTCAGTGCGCCTTGGCCGAGCAGCACCACGAGTTCCGCTGGGCTGGCGCTCCTGGTGATCGCCTCTCGTCGGCCGATGCGCGACGTGACGCGGGACGCGATCTCCCCTGTCGGCACACCGGCCGCTGTCATGATTGCCCGGGTGTACTCGCTGGTCTGGAGCAGGCCGGGCACCAGCAGGGGCGCCACCGCGACGATCCGGCTGGCGTTCTGCTCCCAGTGCACGTAGGCGGCCATTTGCTGCCGCCGCTCGGGCAACGTCATCGCCACCCACTGCGACTCGTCCGTGCCGTAGACCAGGGTCATGATTTCGTCGTAGCGGTCGCCGCCCACGTCGAGCCTGGTCAGGATCTGGGCCACCTGCTCCGGCTTCGGGATGCGCTCACCCGTCTCCCACCGCGACAGCACACCGATGTCGCGCTTGATCGCCGAGGCCAACTCGCGCAGCAGCAGGCCCTTGTCCTGGCGGGCCTGTCGGAGAGCCGCACCCAAGGCACGGGCCTTCGGGGTTCGCGCCACTGTCAATCTCCGTAGTTGTCGGCCGGTAACAGCATAGCGCTACCGGTTTGCGGACAGATTCACCCTTTGCGCTGACGCAAGTCAGTTGCAGAAATTTCCTGCCAAACACAAGCTTGGCAAACCAAACGCCGACAAGTTACGCAGTCATACCACCGGCGGCAACTCCACGGCGTTCCGGGCGAAAACCCGCCCAGGCGAACAGATCGGAACTGTGCCATGGCCGCAGCCCTCGAACACCCACCACCGACAGGACCGGGCACGCGCCCACCCGCGCGGATGAAGCTGACCCAGCCCAAGCACGTGGGCGCCACGGCACACGCGCGGGTCTTCGAGGGCGGGTTCACGTTCCGGCTGGCCAAGGGCGACACGCACGTGGCCGTGTTCGTGGGCGTGTGCGTCGAGCAACGGCGCTACCTGGTCCTGCGCGAGCGCGCCTGGCCCGGCCCCGTACTCGACCAGTCGCAGCCGATCGCGGTCGCGCTGCCCAAGCCGAAGTGGCTCGACTGGGCCGACACCGACGGCCTGGCGGGGTTCGCCCGCTCGGCGGTCCCGGCCGTCCGCGCCCGAATGGCAGGCAGACGGGCCCCGTGACCCCGCCCCACCGCCCGAACTCCCAGAAGGAACCCGTGCCCGCAACGATCACCCCACTCCACCGCCCAGGCCGCGACGAGGGGGTCCGCGCCGCCACCCTGCGCGGCCTGCTGCTCGCCCGCGCGCTCGACGACGCCCGCCGGGCCCACGGGTTCACCACCCGGGAGCTGGCCTCGGCCATGTCGATGTCCCCCGCGATGCTCAACCGGGTCATGACCGGCCGCCGCACCCCCACCCCGCTGGAGATCGGCGGGTTGTGCGCGGTGCTCGACATCCCCGCGCCCCGCCGCCCCGTCCTCTACCGGCTCGTCCGCGAGAGCGCCCGCACCGACTGGATCACCACCGCCGCCGACGGGGAGCAGCCCCTCGCCCAGATCGAGGCCGCCGCCCACAGCACCACCTGGTTCGCCCCCGACCTCATCCCCCGGCCCCTGCGCACCACCGCCTACTCCCGCGCCGTCCTCGCGGCGACCGGCGCGCACCCCGACACCCCCGAACCGACCACTCAGGACACCGCGTCAACCGAGGTGATCCACCGGTTCCTCATCCACCCCCGGGCGCTCAGCCACCCCACGGTGCCCGAGGCGGTGATGCGCGAGCAGGTCCACCACCTGCGCGAGGCGCACCTGTCCACAACCCGGCTGCTGCCGCACGCGGTCGCCCCGCACCCCGGGTTCCGGGTGCTGCGGATCGCCCACTTCCCACCCGTGGTCCACATCGAGCACCACACCACGGCCGTCGTCCTCGAACGGCCCGACGCCACCGCCCCGCACACCGCGTTCCTCCGCGACATCGAGGCGGTGTCCCTCGGCCGCGAGGACACCCGCCGGGCGCTCGGCGGCAGCGGATGACGGGCGGAGCCGACCTCAGCGCGAAACCCCCGCTCACACCTTGATCTTGCCCGCCGCGACGTCGTCGGCGTAGCCGGAGTAGGCGTAGACGTACTTGCCCTCCTGGAGGACGTACATCGGGTCGCTGACCTTGTCCGAGTAGCCCTCGTCGCGCAGGTCGACCTTGCGGGACTTGAACGTGGAGGTCTGCTCCACCTCGTTGATCACCCGGATGAACAGCGGGACCGCGTAGCTCGGCAGCCGCTCGATGAGGTGCGCGGCCATGGCGACGCCGTCGAACTTGGCGCCGTCGCGCAGCTTGACCGCCGCCATCCCCGCCTTGCCGTCGGTGCCGGGCACCGCGACCCCGTAGACGACGGCCTGCTCGACGTCGGGGTGCTCGCCCACGGCGCCCTCGACCTCGGTGGTGGCGACGTTCTCGCCCTTCCAGCGGAAGGTGTCACCGAGCCGGTCGACGAACGCCACGTGCTTGAACCCCTGGTTGCGCACCAGGTCACCGGTGTCGAACCAGCAGTCGCCGTCCTTGAACCCGTCGCGGACCAGCTTCTTCTCGGTGGCCTCCGGGTCGGTGTAGCCGTCGAACGGGGCGCGGCTGGTGACCTTGGTCAGCAGCAGCCCGACGTCACCGGACTTGACCTTGGTCAGCCTGCCGGAGGCGTCGCGGGCGGCCCGGCCGGTGTCCGCGTCGTAGGCGACGATGGCGAACGGCAGCGGGCACATGCCCGCCGTGCGGTCGATGTTCAGCGCGTTGATGAAGGCCAGGTTGCACTCGGAGGCGCCGTAGAACTCGGCGATGCGCCGGATGCGGAACCGCTCGGCGAACTCGTCCCAGATCTCCGGCCGCAGCCCGTTGCCCACCACGACCCGCACCTTGTGCTGCTTCTCCGCGTCGCGCACGGGCTGGTTGAGCAGGTAGCGGCACAGCTCACCGATGTAGCAGAACGCGGTCGACTTCGTCCGCACCACGTCGTCCCAGAAGCGCGAGGCGGAGAACGACTTGCCCAGCGCGAGCGTGGCCCCGGCGGCGAGCACCGACGACAGCGACACCGTCAGCGCGTTGTTGTGGTAGAGCGGCAGGCAGCAGTACAGCGTGTCCTTCGGGGTCAGGCGCACGCCCATCGACCCGAGGCCGGTCATCGACTTGAGCCAGCGGAAGTGCGACATCGCGCTGGCCTTCGGCAGGCCGGTGGTGCCGGAGGTGAAGATGTAGAACGCGGTGCTCCCGGCCATGATCCGCTCGGTGGCGGACGGGTTGCGGTCGGTGGTGGCCCCGTCGGCCAGCGAGTCCAGGTCGATCACGTTGCGCGCCTCGATGCCGTCGAGGGCGTGCCGGTACTCCTCGCCGACCACCAGCACGGCGCTGTCGAGCAGCCGCACGCTGTGGTCGAGCACGTCGCCGCGCTGGTTGGTGTTGATCATCCCGGCGGCGGCGCCGAGCTTGACCGCGGCCAGCGCCGCCAGCAGCGTCTCCGGCCGGTTGCCCGCCAGGATGCCCACCGTGCGGCCCGGGTGCACGCCGTTGGCCTCCAGCACCGAGGCGTACCGGTTGACGATCTTGTTGGCCTCGCCGTAGCTGAGCTCGGTGTCCTCGAACCGGAGGAACGGCCGGTTCGGGTGCTTGCCCGCGATGCGCTGGAAGATGTGGCCAATCGACTCCCGGGTGGCCGGGCGCATGGTCAGCAGGCCCACCGCGCCCATGGCCATCTTGGGCGCGTCGAAGGCCATCGGCGGCAGAGCGCGCAGGAAGTCGGTGATGGTGACCCGCCGCGCCGCCTGCTGCTCCGTTGCTTCCATGTGACCGATGCTACTCAGAGGTAGGTTCGCAGGGCCAGACCCGGGGTCGCTGAGCTGGGATTTCATCCACCTTCGCAGATCGGCGAACCACGTTCTGCGCGCCGGGTTCAGCGCGCGGCGAGCCCGAAGTCCATCCCGGTCAGCTCCTCGCTCACGTCCCAGAGCCGCTTGGCCAGCTCCCGGTCGCGGGCGGCCTCCAGCGGGAAGACCACCTTGGGGTAGCCCTTCTGCTCCTTGCGCCCGTCCGGCCCGATCATCTGCCCGCTCTCCACCCCCGGGTGCGCGGCGGCGTAGAGCTGCGGCAGCGCGCCCATGGCGGCGTCCTGGGCCAGGAACCGGTTGGACACCCGCAGCGCCAGCTTGGCGATCCCGGTCGGCCCGTTGGTCTGGAGGTTCGTGGCCGCGTAGCCGGGGTGGGCCAGGACGCTGTCGACCTGGAACCCGTTCATCCGCAGCCGCCGGTGCAGCTCCAGGCCGAACACGACGTTCGCCAGCTTCGACTGGGCGTAGAACTTGGTCCGGTCGTAGTTCTGGGCGCCGTCGAGGTCGTGGAAGTAGATGCGCCCGCGCTTGTGCAGGAAAGAGCTGACGGTGACGATCCGCGGGTCGACCCCCACCTTGAGCGTGTCCAGCAGCATCGCGGTCAGCACGAACGGGCCCAGGTGGTTCACCCCGAATTGCAGCTCGAAGCCCTGCTTGGTCAGCTCGTGCGGCGGCATCATCACCCCGGCGTTGTTGACCAGGACGTCGACCCGCTCCACCGACTCGGCGAAGTCGGCCACGGTCTCCAGGTCGGCCAGGTCCATGTACCGGGCCTCGACGCTGGCCCCGGGCTGCTCGGCCTTGATCGCCTCGACCGCCGCGTCACCCTTGGCGGTGTCGCGTGCGGTGAGGATCACGTGCGCCCCGTGCCTGGCCAGCTCCCGGCTGGTCTCGAAGCCCAAGCCGCTGTTCGCGCCGGTCACGATGAACGTGCGCCCGCCCAGGTCGGGCAGGTCGGCGGCGGTCCAGCCAGGGGCCGCGGGCGCGGGATCGCCCTCGGGTTCGGTGCTCATGGGCACAGCATGGCGCACGGCCGTCGCACCCACAGGTCCTGGACCGGGATCCGCCGGAACGTCTGGATCACAGGTTGACCGCCGCTTACTGTCTGTTCTGTGGAGTTGCGTCACCTGGGCGATTCGGGACTCGTGGTGAGTGCCGTCGGCCTGGGTTGCAACAACCTGGGCAGGCCCGGCACCGCCGCCGAGTCCCTGGGCGGTTCCCGCGAGCTGGTCACCGCCGCCCTGGGGGCCGGGATCACCCTGTTCGACGTGGCCGACGTCTACGGCGCACCGCGCGGGCGCAGCGAGGAACTGCTGGGCCACGCCCTCGCAGGCCGCCGCGACCAGGCGGTCATCGCCACCAAGTTCGGCGTCGACATGCACGGCGCCAACGGCCCCGACTTCGGCGCCAGGGGGTCGCGGCGCTACGTCCGCAAGGCCGCCGAGCAGTCCCTGCGCCGCCTGGGCACCGACTGGATCGACCTCTACCAACTGCACCGCCCGGACCCCGGCACCCCGCTGGCGGAAACCCTCGCCGCCCTCGACGAGCTGGTCCGCGCGGGCATGGTCCGCTACACCGGCGTCTGCAACCTCCCCGGCTGGCAACTGGCCGACGCGGTGTGGACCGCCCGCACCGAGCGGATCGGCCAACCGGTGGCCGCCCAGTACCACTACTCGCTGCTGGAACGCGACGTCGAGCGGGAGGTCCTGCCCGCGGGCAGCCGCTTCGACGTCAGCGTCCTGCCGTACTTCCCGCTGGCCAACGGCCTGCTGACCGGCAAGTACTCCCAGGGCGGGGCACCCCCCGAGGGCAGCCGCCTGGCCGGTCGCCCCCGCCTGCTCGCCGACGCCCCGTGGGCCAGGATCGAGAAGCTGCGCGCGTTCGCCGAGGAGCGGGGCATCTCCATGGCCACGCTGTCCATCGGCTGGCTGACCGCGCGACCGGTGGTCGGCTCGGTGATCGCCGGTGCCACCACCGCCGAGCAGGTCGAGGAGAACGCGGCAGCGGCCTCGTGGCACCCCACCGCGGAGGACCTGGCCGCGATCGACGAGATCTGCCCACCGGGACGGCGGTAGGGCTCCCCCGACCGAGCGGTGTCCACCACATCACCGGCAACCCGGAGATGAACGACCGTTAACCTCTCCCCGCACACACCCCGTGAGAGAGGATCCCTCCATGCAGGTCAACGGTGTAGCCGCCATCGTCACCGGTGGCGCTTCCGGCCTCGGTGGCGCCACCACGGCCGCCCTGGCGGACAAGGGCGCGTCCGTCTTCGCCCTCGACCTGCCCAGCGCCATCGAGACGGCCCCCAAGCTGGAGGGCGTCACCTACCTGCCCGCCGACGTCACCGAGCCGGAGCAGATCCAGGCCGCGGTCGACGAGGCTTCCTCCGGCTCGGCCCCGCTGCGCGTGGTGGTCAACTGCGCGGGCATCGGACCGTCGGCGCGCATCCTCTCCCGCAAGGGGCCGCACGACCTCGGCCTGTTCCGCAAGGTCGTCGAGATCAACCTGATCGGGTCGTTCAACGTCCTGACCATCGCTGCCGAGGCGATTGCCAAGACGGAGGCGCTGGAGGACGGGGCTCGGGGCGTGGTGATCAACACCGCCAGCGTCGCGGCGTACGACGGGCAGATCGGGCAGGCGGCCTACTCGTCTTCCAAGGGCGGGATCGTGGGGCTGACGCTGCCTGCGGCTCGGGACCTGGCCAGCCACGGCATCCGGGTGCTGACCATTGCCCCGGGGATCATCGACACGCCGATGTTGGCGACGGTGAGCGAGGAGTTCCGGGCGGCACTGGCGGAGGGCATCCCGTTCCCGAAGCGGCTGGGGCGGCCGGAGGAGTACGCGGCGCTGGCGCTGTCGCTGATCGACCAGGATTACCTGAACGGCGAGGTCATCCGGTTCGACGGGTCGCTGCGGATGGCGCCTCGGTAGGCGTTGTCAAGAGCGCCGGTCGTTTGGTGGTGGTGCCCGGGTGGGTGGATCTGCTCGGGCGGGGCCCCTACAGCGATCATGCGCCCAGTGTGACCGAGTGGGGCTGAAGAGATGCCCCACTGCCCAAGCAGGCTTGCACATGATCGCTTCCCCCACCCAAGCAGATCCACCCACCCGGGCATGGGCGTAGCCGGGCCTGCGGTTTTCGGGGTGGTCGCCGGCTGCGCTCGGTGGGATTCGGCGTGGCTAGCCGCTTGACCGGCGGTTGGTGGGGTGGCCTGGTTCCGGCTCCGGTCGGGTGCCCATGTGGGCACCCGACCGGGAGGCCGGGCGGTGGTCAGTGGCCCCGATCGATCCACTCCTGGCGGTGCGGGGCTTCCGCGCCGATGGTGGTGGTGTCGCCGTGGCCGGGGTGGACGACCGTGTCCGGGGGCAGGGTCAGCAGGCGGTCGGTGATCGAGTCGATGATCGTCGGGAAGCTGCTGAACGAGCGGCCGGTGGCGCCGGGGCCGCCCTGGAACAGGGTGTCGCCGCTGAACAGCGCGGACAGTTCCGGGGCGTGCAGGCAGACCGCGCCGGGGGCGTGGCCGGGGGTGTGCAGGACCTTCAAGGTGATGCCCGCGACGTCGATCTCGTCGCCGTCGGCGAGGGGTTGGTAGGTGGTGCCGGGGTAGACGCGCTGCCACAGCTCGTCGTCGGCGGGGTGGAGCTTGACCGGGGCCTTGGTGGCCGAGGCGAGGGCCGCGGCGGCGTTGATGTGGTCGTCGTGGGCGTGGGTGCAGACGATGGCGGTGACCCGCCTGCCCGCGACCGCCTCCTGGATCGCCTCGGCGTCGTGGGCGGCGTCGACCACCACCACGTCGTCGTCGTCGCCGATGATCCAGACGTTGTTGTCGACTTCCCAGGTGGCGCCGTCGAGGCTGAAGGTGCCGGAGGTGACGACGCGGTCGATGCGCGTGGTGCCGGTCATCAGAGGATCACCACCGAGCGCAGCACGTCGCCGTGGTGCATCTTGTCGAAAGCCTGCTCGACCTGGTCCAGGGTGATCGTCTCGGACACGAACGCGTCGAGGTCGAGGCGGCCCTGGCGGTAGAGGTCGACCAGGTACGGGAAGTCGCGGGAGGGCAGGCAGTCGCCGTACCAGCTCGACTTGAGGGCGCCGCCCCGGGAGAAGAAGTCGATCAGCGGCATCTCGATCGTCATGTCCGGGGTGGGAACGCCGACCAGGACCACGGTGCCCGCGAGGTCGCGGGCGTAGAACGCCTGCTTCCAGGTCTCCGGGCGACCCACCGCGTCGATGACCACGTCGGTGCCGAAGCCCTCGGTGAGGCCCTGGATGGCCTCCACCGGGTCGCCGGACTTGGCGTTGACGGTGTGGGTGGCGCCGATCCCCTTGGCCCACTCCAGCTTCCGGTCGTCCACGTCCACGGCGATGATCTTCGTGGCGCCCGCGAGCTTGGCGCCCGCGATCGCCGCGTCGCCGACGCCGCCGCAGCCGATGACCGCGACCGTGTCACCCCGGCTGACGCCGCCGGTGTTGATCGCGGCGCCGATGCCCGCCATGACACCGCAACCGAGCAGGCCGACGGCGGCGGGCGAGGCCGCCGGGTCGACCTTCGTGCACTGTCCACTGTGGACGAGTGTTTTCTCGATGAACGCGCCGATGCCGAGCGCGGGCGTGAGCGGGGTGCCGTCCGCCAGGGTCATCGGCTGCTTGGCGTTGTGCGTGTCGAAGCAGTACCAGGGCTTGCCCTTGAGGCAGGCGCGGCACTTCCCGCAGACCGCCCGCCAGTTCAGGATGACGAAGTCGCCAGGGGCCAGGTCGGTCACGCCCTCGCCGACCGACTCCACGACCCCGGCGGCCTCGTGGCCGAGCAGGAACGGGAACTCGTCGTTGATGCCGCCCTCGCGGTAGTGCAGGTCCGTGTGGCAGACCCCGCAGGACTGCACCGCGACCACCGCCTCACCCGGACCCGGGTCCGGCACGGTGATCGTCTCGACCGTGACCGGCGCGCCCTGTGCCCGCGCCACCACGCCCCTGACCTGCTGTGCCATGCGCACACTCCTCGCTGAGCCGGTTGCTGCCCCAACCGTATTCGAGGTCATATGCGCATGCGAGCGCAGGACGGCCCCAATCGCCTAGATGTCCCCCACGTACGGGATCTCGGCGACCGCCGGGGAGGACATCCAGGAACGCAGCACCGCCGTCGCCCGCACGTCGTCCTCGTTGTACTCCAGCAGCCGGGTGCGCTGCGGCAGGTCGGGTTCGGTGCCGCCCAGGCCGACCGCATCGCGGTACCAGCGCATGGAGTTCTCCCCGCCCGCCTCCGGGTCGCGCCAGGAGAAGCCCGCCACCGGGGCGATCGTCTTGAGGCCCTTGCCGTGCGAGCACAGGAAGCTGTCGCGGACGCTGCCGAACAGGTCGAACCACTGGTCGGACTCGATGAAGTCGAGCACCCGGCGCCGGGTGGGGATGCCCGGCCTGCCCGCGAACCGCTTCGCCGAGGCCAGCAGCCAGCGGTTCTCGGCCAACTCGTTGTAGCAGTAGGCGCGGAAGGTGAGGCCGCGCTCGGCGGCGGCGGCGCGCACGCCCTCCAGCCACTGCCAGAACTCGGCGAACGAGCGGGCCTCGTCGTCGGTGGGCAGCGGGTCCCAGCTCACGAAGGCGCGGTAGCCCGGCGCTTGGCCGACGTCGGCGCCGCTGAGCAGGGTGCCCCACATGTAGGCGCCCGCGTCGCCGAAGCTCTCCATGTCCACGTCGACCTCGACGTCGGCGCGCGGCACGGCCACCTCCCGGTGCCGCCGCACCAGGGTCAGGTCGGCCAGCCACGCCTTCGCCAGCCCGACCGCATCGGCCATCGGCATCCCCACCAGCGGCGGGGCCTCCCGGTCGTCCGGGTCGAGCACGGCCAGCTCGTCCACGGTCCGCACCCCGGCCGTGCGCAGCAGCCCGGCGTCCTCGCCGCGCACCACCAGGCTCACGTCCCTGGTCTCGACGAGCTGCCGGTCGCACACCGCCCACCACGGGCAGCTACGGCACTCGACGATCCGCGACGGCTGGGCCAGCGGCTCGGCGCCGGTGGCCGCGGCGGTCGCCACCGCCAGCCGGTCGGCGAAGCGGGACTCGTACTCGGCCAGCGCGGTCCGACCGCCCGGCCAGGTCGGGGCGTGCAGGTCGTGCCAGAGCACGGTGTCGCCGTCCATGCCGACGACCCCGGCGTACCCGGTGCGCTCGTCGGCGTACCCGGCGGCGGCGAGCAGCAGCCGGGCGTGCGCGAGCCGGAGCTGGTCGCGCGGCTGCGGGCGGACCTTGCGCTTGGCGTCGGTGCCGCCGCCGATGTCGGTGACCCCGAACAGCGGGGAGGTGCGCGCGCCGACCCCCGGGTCGTGCACCTTGTGCCGGACGACGAGCACGGGGACGTACCCGCCCGCGGTCCGCACCAGCAGGTCGATCGAGCCGCGGCGACCGCCGTCGGGGTCGCGCGGGAGCTGCGCGCCCCAGATCAGCCGCCTGCCCTCGGTGAGCGCGGCGGCGGTGGCCGCCTCCCGCTCGGCGCCGCGGCCCGGCGGTACCTCGAACCAGTCGGCGCCGAAGTGCGCGGCCAGCCGGTCGGCGATGGCCCGCCGGTGCGCGGCCGCGTCGGCCTTGCGCAGCTCGGCGGTGGGGTCGGGGGCGCCGCGTCGGGCCTCGCGCAAGTCCGGGTCGTGCTCGAGGTGCACTCGGCGCCTGCACCGGCTCAACACGCCGGCTTCCAGGAGCACCGTTGTCGTCACGCGGTGCAGCTTAGTTGCACCGCGCCACGGACTCCGGCAGGTCCGGCGTGCCCTGGTCGGGCGGCGCCGCTAGGTTCTTGACCAACAGATCTCCTGGGAGGCGCAGGTGGCTCGGAAGAAGGCGGTCGAGGCGGGCGGGTTCACCCCGGCCAGGGCCAAGAACGCGCTCGCGCTCGCCAAGGTCCTCGGACCCGCGGTGCTCCCGGTGGTGACCCCGTACGTCATGCAGGGCGCGGCGGTGGTGCGCGAGCGGCTGGAGCGGCGCAAGGCGCGCAGGCTCGGGGTGGAGGTCGACGACCTCGGGCACTACACCGGCCGGGGCGGAGCGCTGCACGCCAGGATCGCCGGTGCGGCGAACGGCCTCGCCGAGGTGCGCGCCAAGCAGGGCGACGCGACCCCGGCGGACCTCGCCTTCGCCGACGAGGCCGAGGGCAACCTGCGCAAGCTGGCCGCGGCCGTGCGCGCCGCCGAGCGGATGCCGCAGGCCCGCCGCCGGGCCGCGCACCGGGCCGTTTCGGGTGAGCTGGACCGCATCGAGGAGCAATTGTTGGCCGCCCTCGGGGTCTGAGGGGTGCTCGGGGTTACAAATTCCCGAAGTATGGACAGGGGGTCTAGACAGCGCCGCATACCCTTTGTCCCGTGACCATCGCAGCAGGTAGGAACGCCCGCGCCTTCCGCGCGCCGCGTGCCGTCCTGCTCGGGTTCTCCTCGACCGCGCTCGCCGTCGCCGCGCACGGCATGGCGGGCGGGCGGGTCCCGGACACCGCGGTCACCGTCGCGCTCACCGCGCTGGTGGGGTGGGCGGGTTCCGCGGTCGCCGAGCGCCACCACGGGCTGGTCCCGATGCTGGCCCTGCTCGGGACCAGCCAGCTCAGCCTGCACGTGCTGCTGACCCACATCGCCGACACGCACCCCGGCGAGCCGGGCGGGCCCGCGTTCTCGACGCCGCTCATGCTCGCCACGCACGCCGCTGCCACGCTGCTCACCGCCGTCCTGCTCACCAGGGCGTCCACGGCCTTCGCCGCCGTCGCGGCGGCGCTGCGCGGGCTCGTCCGCGCGATCGCCGTGGTGCTCTCCACGTGGTCGCCCGCGCCGTCCCCGGCGCCGGTGGAACCCGACCCGGACCACCTGATCAGCGCGGTCCTGCGCCGGTCCCTGGGGCGCCGCGGGCCACCCGTCCTCTCCTGAGGAACCCGAACACCCCCGACGCCCGGTCGCCCCGCGACCAGGGCTTCCCCGAATTCGCCATCCAGGAGAACCCGACCATGTCTTCCCGCACCGCAGCGCGCGCGGGCGTGCTGCTCGCCACCGTGGGCGCAGCCGCCCTGCTCACCTCCGGCGTCGCCTCCGCGCACGTCACCGCCCGCGTCCTCGGCGAGGCCGCCGCCAAGGGCGGCTACACCAAGATCACCTACCGGGTGCCGAACGAGGACGCCGCCGCCAGCACCATCAAGGTGGAGGTGAAGCTGCCCGCCGAGTACCCGCTGACCTCGGTGCGCACCAAGCCGATGGCCGGGTGGACCTCCGAGCTGACCAAGATCAAGCTGCCGCAGCCGGTGAAGTCCGGCAACACCGAGATCACCGAGGCGTTCAGCACCGTCACCTGGACCGCGGTGTCCCCGGCGAAGATCGCCCCCGGCCAGTTCGAGGAGTTCGAGCTGTCGGTCGGCAAGCTGCCCGACAACACCGACACCCTGGTCACCCCGGCCATCCAGACCTACGACAGCGGCAAGGTCGTGGCCTGGGACGCCCCGCCGCCCGCCGAGGGCGCCGAGGAGCCCGAGCACCCGGCCCCGGCGCTGGCGCTCTCGGCCGCCCAGGCGGGTGCGGGCGGCGCCGCGGACGAGCACGCCGCGCACAACGGCACCACCACCGAGGCCGCCTCGGCGAGCGGCGAGGACAACACCGCCCGCTGGCTGGGCGGCGCCGGGCTCGTCGTCGGCGCGCTGGGCCTGGGCCTGGCGGCGGGCGCCACGCTGCGCGCGCGCAAGGCGATCGCGGCCGCGAAGGCGGGCGTGTAGCCGATGCGCGCTCTCGGTCGGGTCATCGCCACCGCCGTGGTGGCACTGTTCGCCCTCGTCGGTCTGGCGGGGACGGCGTTCGCGCACAACCAGCTCGTGGGCAGCAACCCCGCTGACGGTTCCTCGATCGCGGTCGGGCCGAAGCAGGTCGAGCTGACGTTCGACCAGCCGGTGCAGGCGGGCGAGAACCTGAACACGATCGTGGTCGTCGGCCCCGACGGCAAGGGCAGGTGGCAGGACGGCGCGGCGGTGGTGAAGAGCAACGTCGTCACCGTGGGCCTGCGCGAACTGGGCCCGGCCGGGACCTACACGATCGGCTACCGCATCCTCTCCGCCGACGGGCACTCGGTCACCGGTGAGCTGAAGTTCGACCTCACCACCGCGGGCACCGGCACCCCGGGCGAGGCCACCGCCGACGCCGCGGCCCCGGCCGCGGGTGGCGGCGCCGAGGCGGGCACCGACACCGAGGACAGCGGCGGCGTGCCGATCTGGGTGTGGATCGCGGGCGCTGTGGTCCTGCTCGGCGGCGGCATCGTGCTGGCCGCGCGGGTCGGGGGCACGGAGAAGTGAGCACCACCCGGACCACCGCGGTCGGGAACCGGTACCACCTGGTGGCGGTCCTGGTCGCGGGTGCGGTCGTCGGCGTCCTCGTCGGCCTCGCGCTCACCGCGACCAGCCCGATCCCCGGGTTGCCGGAACCCGCCGCGGTGGTCCGGGTCGGGCTGCCGGTGGTGCGGGTGCTGCTCGACGTGGCCGCCGTGGTCACCGTCGGGCTGTGCCTGCTGCCGCTGCTGGTCGGCTTCGACCGGCCCCGGCTCACCGAGCCGCTGATGCTCGGCGCCCGCCGGGCCGCGATGTACTCCTCGCTGGTCTGGCTGGTCACCGCCCTGGTCACCCTGGTCATGCAGACCGCGGAGCTGCGGCCGGGCACGGACGTGTCGGCCGCGGCGGTGGCGAACTACGTGGCGACGATCGGCGCGGGCAAGGCGCTGGTGTTCGTCGCGGTGTTCGCGCTGCTGTGCTTCGGCCTGGCGCTGTGGTCGGTGGTCGTGGGCGAGTCGGTGCCCGCCGAGCTGCGCGCCGCGGTGGCGCTGTTCGCGCTGCTGCCGCTGCCGGTCACCGGGCACGCCACCAACTGGCGGATGCACGACTTCACGATGATCTCGATGGAGCTGCACGTGCTGAGCGCCGCCGCCTGGACGGGTGGGCTGGGCGCGGTCGTGGTCGTGCTGGGCGCCAACCGCGCGCTGCTGGCGCACGCCCTGCCCCGGTTCTCGAAGCTGGCCACGGTCTGCCTGGTGCTGGTGACGGTGACCGGCGCCTTCAACGGGTTCGTCGAGCTGGCCGTGAGCCCGACCCTCAGCGTGCTCGAAGGGCTCTTCACCACCGGCTACGGCATCCTGCTGCTGCTCAAGACGCTGTGCCTGCTGACCCTGGCGGTGCTCGGCGCCCGGATCCGCTGGGGGCTGCTGCCCGCGGTCGCCGCGCACAAGCCGACCGCGCTGGTGACCTGGGCGGCGGTGGAGCTGGGTGTGATGGGCTTGGCCTTCGGCCTCGCCACCGTGCTGACCAGGGCGCCGATCAACTGAGGTGTCCCCAGTAGTCCACAGAAGTTGTCCACAGGCCCTGGATCGGGTGTTCACCCAGCTCCGCGCAGTTATCCCCACCCGTGTTGTCCACACCTGTGGATAGATCGCGGTAGTTGTCCACAGCCAACCGGGGACAACTCGCGCTCACCGCGGCAAAGGGCCCGTTCACCGCGCTGAACGGTGGCTTGGGCAACCGGAACCGCCACCACGTAACCCGAATGGGGCAACGACGAGTGGTCAGTCCCGGTCGGTGAGGTGCGCCGCCGGGGTGGCCGCGCGGCGCAACCGGGCCAGTTCGCGGGTCGCCGCGGCGGCCCGGCGGTCGAGTTCGCGCTTGCTGATCCAACCCCGGCCGAAGTGCCGGTAGGCCTGCGCCAGCAGGACCAGCTCGGCCATGTGGTCGACGTGCCTGCCGCGGGCGTCCTCCGGCAGGTCGCGGACCTGGCCGACCCGGTCGCCGACCAGGCGCTCGATGGACGAGGCGGTCGCCAGGGCCCGGCGCTGTCGCACGGCCTTGCGGGTGAAAACCTTCATGAGCCACCTCGGACGACGCGCGGGGTCACCGTCGGCCCCGATGTCCCTGTCTTCGTCCCCGATGAACTCTGCGTTACCAATTCCACTGAACAACCACCCGACTCAGGTGTAGCGCGCCCACTGGGCCGCCGAGTTGCCCGCTCGGAAGTCACGGAAACGTCTGAGCAGTTCAGGCCGTACTTCGGGGCTGCTCTCCATGATGGGGAGCACGCTGGTGATGAGCTTCAGCTCGCGCACCTCGCGCAGCACGGCGAAACCATCCCACCGGGTGACGTCAAAACCGTAGCTGTCGCATAACTCACGGTAGTCGGCCGCGGACTCGCCGAACCGGAGCACACCCACGGCGAACGGCGTCAGGTCCCACTCCGGTGGGCCGACGCAACTGGAGTCGAAGTCGCACAGCACCGGCCCGGCGGGCGACGGGATGAGGTTGCCCAGGTGCGCGTCGCCGTGCACCGACCCCGTGTCCAGCGGGAAGTCCAGCGCGGCGACCCGCTGCGCGGCCTCGGCCAGCCGCCGCCGCAGGAAGTCCAGGGACTCCCCGTCCAACCCCTCGGCCTCGCTGACCCGCCGCCGCACGTCGTCGAGCGGGTCCCACGCGGGCAGGCCGTCCGGCGCGGGCAGCGCGTGCACCCGCCGCAGCAGCCGGGCCAGGTCGCGCGGCCGGGGCGGCGCACCGCCCTCGGGCACCGCGTCCCACACCGTCGCCGCGTACGGGCCCACCCGCACCGGCTGCTCGACGCCGCCGTGCAGCCGGACGGCGGGCACGTCGTGCTCGGCGAGCCACCGCGCCACCCGCACCACCTTGTCCACCCGGTGCCGCAGCGACACCGACCCGACGATGCGCACCACGACCGGCCGCGACCGCAGCAGGAACACCGCGTTGTTGGTGAACCGCAGCAGCCGCGCGCCCGCGGGGTCCAGGCCCGTCGCCGCGCACACCTCGGCCAGGGTCGAATCCAGGTTCTCCCTGGTGAACAGCCCGTCGCTGGCCACGGTGGCGGGCGCGGTCGTCACGCCACGTTGAGGTTGGTGATCTGCTCGGCGAGGTCGCGGGCGTCGGCGTTGTTGCGCCGCTTGTTCGCCTCTTCGAGCAGTGGCTGGAGGCGGTCCTTGACCCGGCTCGACTTGAGCGTCTCGGCCAGGTCGACGGCCTGGCGGCCCACCCGGGCGCCGTGGTCGATGTCGCCCTCAAGCAGGTGGTTGGTGGCCAGTGCGCCGAGGTTGAACGCCTTGCTGCGGTTCATCTCGTCGCCGTAGGTGTCGATCGCCTTGGACAGCGCCGGGATGGCGAACTTGGTGTGGTTCGGGTCGACCGTCTGCGCCAGCACCGTGTGGACGGTGCCGATCATGGCGTAGACGTCGGTCTCGTTGAAGAACTTGACCCAGTCCTCGGCGTCGGCGTGGTTGGCGCGGGCGAACTCGTCGCGGGTGCGGCCGATGAGCTTCATCGTCTGCTCCCGGTGCCCCATCAGCGCGTACGCCCACGCCTGGTTCGCGCAGATCACCGCCACCGCCAGCTCGGAGCCGGACTCCTGGGCGGCGATCTGGCCGAGCTGGAACATCTTCAGCGCGTCGTCCGGGGAGTCCTTGTGCAGGTAGACCCGGCCCATCCGGTACAGGATGTTGGCCACCAGCGGCTCGCTCTTGCCCGCCTTCGCCAGCTCCAGCGCCTTGCCGAAGTGGTTGCGGGCGGAGTCGGTGAGTCCGATGTCGAACGACGTCCACCCGGCCAGGTTGTGCAGGTCGGCCAGGGCCACGTGCAGCCGCTGCTTGACGTGCTCGGGGCCCGACGCGCCGAGCATCTGCTGCCCCCAGGACAACTGCGCCACCACCGCGTCCCGGCAGAAGCCGCCGCCGTACTGGTAGTCCAGCGAGCGCAACGCCCGCGTGGCGGCCTCCACCTGTCGCACATCGGTCATGCCGATGCGCCCGGGCGCGGGGGTCTGCACCGGATTGGCGACCCACGACCCGGAGTTCGTGCCCAGCACGTTGGCCCCGACCGTGACGGCCGCGGCGTGCGCCAGGAACTCCCTACGCTTCACCTCTTCGCTCTCCTCAGGCTGTGAGGCCTCGCGCGAAACCGCGACTCGCACCGCGGTCACCTCGTCGTAGGCGAGACCCATGTATCCCCTCGGGACGCCCAGCCCGTCGGCGATCCTCGCCAGCACGTCGTAGGCCATCACCTGGCGGCCCTTGAGGATCTCCGACACCTCGGACTGCGATTGGCCGGTCATCGCGGCGATCTGGCGCTGCGACACACCGGTCCGGCGCAGGAGCCGGTAGACGGAGCTGACCTCCCGCGCGGCGAGCGCGGCTCGCATCTCGGGTTCTTCCCACGTGTCCGGGGGGATGGGAGAACCTGGAGATCCGATCGAGTTCATTCCGGCCCCTCACAGTCCCGCTGGGCGTCGAACGCAGCGTAAGCGCAGTTCACGAGCCACGAGAAGTGCCGATCGGCGAACCTGATCGGCCCGACCGAACTCCCGCGACCGCTTAACGGCGATCGGGCGCCGATCGGCGCTGTGCCGACCCGCTCCCGTTCCTCAAGCCCCAATGTAGTTCCTTGTAAGCGTACGAGCACAGAGAGGGACAGCGGAGGTGGAATTCCTCAGGAGGGTGCACAACCCGGTCGCCACGGCGCCGGGTCGCCCGCCCGAGGACGCGCGCCCGCTCGCCGGATCTGTGGGCGGGCGCCGGGTGTGGCGGATCGGCTGCGGCGACGTGGTCAACCGCGACCGGTGCCTGACGGTGCTCGTGGAGAGGAACAAGGTGGTCCTCGTCGGACCACCGGGGGAGACGGCGGTACTGACGACTGGTCAGCTCGGCCAGTTGCGCGCCGCCCTCCGCGAAGCCGCCGAGCAGGCGGAAAGGTGACGGTGTAGAGGTGGACGAGATACTCGGCCAGGTCCTGCGCAGCGCCGTGTGGGAGCGCCTGGACATGCTCACCGAACTGGCGGACCGCGCGGACGCACCGTCCCTGCTGTCGGTCGCCCGGTCCGAACTGCCCCGGCTGACGGAGGGCTGGCGGTCGATGCTCGCCGCGCACGAGCCCGACGACCGGGGCAACTGCCCGACCTGCTCCGGCCGCTGGCGCCAGCAGAAGGCGCCGTGCTCGGTGTGGCGGGCCGCCTACGAGCACCTCGTCGCAGGTGGACTGGCCCCGGAGAAGCCCGCGCGGCACGCGCTCGACGCGTTCCCGCGCCGGATGCCCGCGGCGGCCAGGTAAGAGCTGGCACCCGGTTTCCGCCGTTCCCCCGGACGTCGGAGACCCGGTCGCCGGATGGCTGGTCACCCGGTCCGCGCATTCCCCCGAACTGGGCGGACCGGGTGATCCGCCGCCCGCGAGTTTCTCCTGGCGAGGCAAGCACTCGACCTCGCCAGGGGGTTCGGCACCGCGGGCGGGCGTCAGAGCGGGTGTGGGTGCCACCCGCGATCGGCGCCCGCCCGCGGGTACCACTCGGATAACCTGGTTACCGCCGGGTAATATGTGAAATCAGTTCCGAAAATCTTGGGCGCAACCCGCTTCCCCCGCGCCACTCGGTCGTTGAACACGGTGAGCAGTCAGTCAACCCACCTCAGCGACCTGGAGGAGACACGGTGGCCACCCTTACCCCCCTTCGCCGTCAACCCGTGCAGCAGCGCAGCGCGAAGCGGGTGGAGAAGATGCTGGAGGCGTGCGCCGAGCTGGTCGGTGAACTCGGCTACGACGGGGTCACCACCACGCTGATCGCCGAGCGCGCCGGAGTGGCGGTGGGCTCGCTCTACCAGTTCTTCCCCGACAAGCGGGCGGTCGTGCAGGCGCTGACGCAGCGGAACCTGGACTACTTCATGACCGAGATCGGCCGCAGGCTCGACGAGGCCGACCTGGCGCACTGGTACGACGGCGCCGACCTCATCTTCGACATCTACGTGCAGATGTACCGCGAGGTCCCCGGCTTCCGCAGGCTCCGCTTCGGCGACGTGGTGGACCTGCGGCTGATCGACGGCGAGCGGGACAACAACACCGTGATCGCCGACGGCATGGCCGGTTTCCTCTCCGACCGGTTCGACGTCGCGTTCGAGGAGATCCGCCTGCCGGTCGCGGTCGCCAACGAGATCGCCGACGGGATACTGAACCTGGCGTTCCGCCGCGGCCTGTTCCCGGAGGACACCGTCATCGCCGAGGCGAAGGCGGTCGTCCGCAGCTACCTGTCCGGCAAGACGACGTCGGCCGCCGCCTAGCCGAAGTTCTGCCCCTCACCGCGGTAAGTCGGGGTGGTGCCGGTGATCCGGTCGCCCTCGAGCACGTGGTAGCCGGTGAACCGCTCGGCGAGTTCACCGGCTTTCGCGTGGCGGAACCAGACCCGGTCACCGACCGCGAGCGCGTCGGCGGCCGGGCCGGTCACCGGCGTCTGCACCTCGCCCGCGCCCTCCATCGGCAGCAGCTTCAACCCCGGCGGCAGGTGGGGTTTGGGCAACCGCAGCGAGTTCGCCGGACCGGACGCGGTGAACCCGCCGCCGAGCAGCGTGGCGACGCCCGGCGCGGGCCTGCGCACGACCGGGGTGGCGAACAGCACGGCCGGGTCCGGGGTGAACGAGCGGTAGTTGTCGAACAGCGTGGGGCCGATCAACCCGGAACCGGCGGCGAATTCGGTGACGGCCGGGTCCGTCCCCGTTTCTTCGATGCTGCCGGTGCCGCCGCCGTTGACGAACTCCAGCGCACCGCCCGCCGCCACCGCGCGCACCGCTTCCCCGCGCCTGCGCACCAGTTCCGGCACCGAACCGCGGCGCAGCACCCGGCGCAGTCCGCCGAGCACCGGGTTACCCACCGGCGCGTCGCCGAGACCGGCGATCTGCCCCTCGTAACCCATGATCCCGACGAGCCGGAAGCCCGCCCTGGCGCGGATTTCGGCCGCGAGCCCGGCGGCCTGCGCGGCGGTGAAGACCGGCGAGCGCAGCGTGCCGATGTGCACCCGGCGGTCGCCGAACACCGGGCGCCAGGACACGTCCAGTTCGACGCAGACGCGGATCGGCGGGTGGTCGGCGCCCAGCGCGGCGTCGATCAGGTCGAGGTGCGCGGTCGAGTCGACCACGACGGCGACGGTTTCCCTGGCGCCATCGTCGGCGGCCAAGGCGCGCAGGGCGGCGCGGTCGGCGGTCGGGTAGGCGACCAGGATGTCGGTGCCCGCGAGGTCGGTGCCCGCCCAGTTCCCGTGCAGCCACAGGGCTTCCGGCAGCGCGTAGGCCAGCACACCGGCGAAGCCGGGTTTGCGCAGCACCCGTTCCAGCAGCGACCGGCAGCGGATCGACTTGCTGGCGACCCGGATGGGGCGCCCGGCCGCGCGGCGCACCAGGTCGTCGGCGTTGCGGTCGAAGGCGTCGAGGTCGACCACCGCCACCGGGGGGTCGAGGTCCGCCGTGGCGGTGTCGAGCCGGGCGCGCTGGGCTTCGGGGTCCACCCGATCACCGTACGACATGGGTCAGACTGTGAAGCGAACCGCATTCACGTCGAACCGGGAGGTTCCGGATGGGCCGCAGCACGGCACTCGCCTGGCGCAACTGGGCGGGCACCGAGACCGCCACGGCGACCGCGGTGCGCAGCCCGCGCGACCCCGGGGAGATCGCCGAGGCGGTGCGGTGGGCCGCCGAGCACGGGACGGCGGTGACCACGCGCGGCAGCGGGCACTCGTTCACCGCCGTCGGCGCCGCGCACGGCTTGGCGCTCGACCTGTCGCGGTGGACCGGGGTGTCCGCGGCCGACCTGGACACCGGTGAGGTGACCGTCCGCTCGGGCACGACGATCGCCGCCCTCAACGCCGAACTGGACGGCCTCGGCCGGGCGCTGGCCAACCTCGGCGACATCGACGCGCAGACCATCGCGGGCGCCATCTCCACCGGCACGCACGGCACCGGCGCCGCGCTCGGCGGTCTCGCCACCCAGGTGTCGGCGCTGGAACTGGTGCTGGCGGACGGTTCCACGGTGTCCTGTTCGGACTCCGAGCGCCCGGACCTGTTCGCCGCGGCCCGCGTCGGACTCGGCGCGCTCGGGGTCATCAGCACGGTGACGCTGCGGACCGAACCCGCGTTCGTGCTCTCCGCGCAGGAGCGGCCCGAGCCGCTGCCGGAGGTGCTCGACCGGCTCGACGAGCACTGCGCGGAGAACGACCACTTCGAGTTCTACTGGTTCCCGTACGGCCACAAGGCCCTGACCAAGCGCAACAACCGGCTGCCCGCGGGTGCGCGGCCCCAGCCGCTGGGACCGGTGCGCAGGTTCGTCGAGTACGAGGTGATGGAGAACGTGGCGTTCGGCGCGCTGTGCCGCGTCGGGCGGGCGGCGCCGCGGCTGGTGCGCCCGCTGAACCGGCTCTCGGCCTCGGCGCTGTCCCCGCGCGCCTACAGCGACGTCTCGCACCGGGTGTTCGTGACCAGCAGGCGGGTGCGGTTCGTGGAGTCGGAGTACGCGATCCCGCGCGCGGCGCTGGCCGACGTGCTCGGCGAGCTGCGCGCCCGGGTTCCCCGGCTGGCCGACCCGGTGATGTTCCCGGTGGAGGTGCGCGTCGCCGCGGCCGACGACATCTGGCTGTCCACCGCGTACGGTCGCGATTCGGCGTACCTGGCCATCCACCAGTACGTGGGGATGCCGTACCGGGCGTACTTCGACCTGTTCGAGGCGGTCGTCGCCCAGGTCGGCGGTCGGCCGCACTGGGGGAAGATGCACACCCTCGACGCGGGCGCGCTGCGCGAGCGCTACCCGCGGTTCGACGACTTCCGCCGGGTGAGGTCCGAAGTGGACCCGGAGGGCCGCTTCCGCAACCCCTACTCGGCGCGGGTCCTGGGCAGCGACTGAACCGCCTCGGCCACCGGGGTGTCGCCGCCGACGAGTTCCAGGGTGAGCCCGGCGGTGCCCGGGTCGTCGAGCAGCGCCAGCACGACCGCGGCCACGTCGGCCCGGCTGACCGCGCCGGGTTCGACGGACTCGGCGAGGGCCACCGCGCCCGCGGCCGGGTCGTCGGTGAGCCTGCCGGGGCGCAGGATCGTCCAGTCGAGGTCGCGGCCACGCAGGTCGCGCTCGGCGGCGTCCTTGGCGCGCAGGTAGACGGCGAAGACCGCGTCCATCCCCGGGTCGTCGGCGCGGTCGAGACCCATGGCGCTGATCTGCACGTGGCGCCGCACGCCCGCGACCAGGGCGGCGTCGGCGAGCAGCGCGGCGGCGTCGCGGTCGACGGTCTCCTTGCGGGCGGTCCCGCTGCCCGGCCCGGCGCCCGCGGCGAACACGACGGCGTCGGCACCGGCGAGGGCGGCGGCGACCTGCTCGGCGGGAGCCGACTCCAGGTCGAGCACGACGGCGTCCCCGCCGTGGTCGCGGACGTCCTGGACGTGGTCCGGGTTGCGGACCAGCCCGACCACGGTGTCGCCGCGCCCGGCGGCGAGCCGGGTGAGCAACAGGGCGATCTTGCCGTGGCCACCCGCGATGACGATGCGCATGGGGCCGAGGCTACGACCGGGGCGCCGGTCCCGCAGAGTCGAGGATCCGGTCGTAGGCCAGTTCGCTGACCCAGCGGTAGAGGCTGTCGGCCTCCGGGACCGCCCGCTCGGTGCGGGCGGGCAGGTCGACCTGCACCTGGCCGTCCGGTTCGGCGCTGGCCACGGCGACGCCGTAGGCGCGGGTCCGGGGCAGGCAGTTGGCCAGGTAGTCGTGGGTGAGCACGGCGGAGGTGGGCAGCACCATCGCCGCCTCGCCGTAGCGCAGGAAGGGCACCGCGTTGGCCAGGCCGGTGCGCCAGTGCCTGGCCACCGCGACGGCGCCGACGATGCGCACCGCGGGCTCGGGCACCCGCCCGGCCAGTTCCGGCCAGGCCCAGGTGGAGACGCTGGCCTTGTCGGTCACCGGCTCCTGCCCGAGGCAGATCCGCTCGGCGTGCACGTCGGCCAGCAGGTCGGCCACCAGGCAGACGCGGCGGCCGAAGAGCGTCATCTCCGGCAGCACCGTCCCCACCCAGCCGAGCGCGGCCACCGCGCCCACGGCCAACTCGTCCACACTGGCGGGGAGTTCCACCGGCGGGGTGAGCTGGGCGGGCAGCGCCTTGAGAGTCTCGGTTACCGCCGTGCGCCCTGGAATGCCGCTCACAAACTTCCGCCCTTCTCTCCCCCCGCTCCGGTGAACTCGCGTTCCCCGCTCGGGCGGTGTCGATTGGTACTTCAATTGAGTACCAGTCCGACCCCCACCGATAAGACCCTCGACACCCACCCCTGCGACCGGCGGCCATCCATCGTCGGCGACCGGTCGACGACCGGTAATCCGACTTCACCCCCACTGTCCCGCCATCCGGGTGAGCACCGGGGTGAGCGACAACAACAAAAACTACCCACAGTGCAGTGACCTAGATCATCGGTCACCACACCCCAGGAAAACCCCCATAAACGCAGTCCCCCAATCGGGCTACAGCGCACCGCTCCCCCACCCACATTCCCACTCCCACCGACCACTCATCCCCCGTTTTCCACCCCCGCAGCCAATCCACCCCCCAAATTTCCACCCCCGACAACAACACTCCATTAAGCACCCGACCAACCACTCACAGCAACAAATTCCACCACCCCCTCCTCCCGCCAACCCACAGCCACAACCCCCAACCACTCACCGCAAACCCCCACCCACCCCCCTACCCACCCCTCCCCCAGACCGAGCCCACCACCACACCGCCCACCGCCACCCCCCACTACGCCATCCGCCGCATCCTCCCCAGTGATCTTGACTGCGCCCCACCACCAAGGCCCAGACCCA